>JAAFJU010000135.1 GCA_013298165.1 Synechococcales cyanobacterium bin31.maxbin.ball.101
AAGTTCCAGCCCAACTGCGCATCCAAACTCCTTAAGTCAGCAAATCTGAATAAATTCGATCGGTTAACTGGACAAAGTGACATCTGTTAGATAGGATACTAAGCTGTTGCGATTTTGCGACGATCGCTTCTTCCCGCCCACCCTTGCAGTGCTGGAAACCACGGGTTTTTCCCATGGGATTGCAGTTATGTGTAGCGAGGGTTCGCACTTTATAGCTGAGTGGAAGTAAGCAACGATGGCTCCTTGTCTAGTCGGAAACTGAGTTCGTGTGGTGAAACCATGAATTTCAAGTCTGTTTAGAACCCAGTTGGAGTGGTGATGCAGCGGAATTGTGATGATTCCAATGCTATCTCGCCTCAGAAGTGGAGTGATTAAGGTGTGCGATTTGCAATCCTTTGATTCGTTGAAGGATGTAGAGTCGTGCGCGATCGACTGAGTGATTTGAATCCTTGAGGTTTGAAGAAGCTCGATCGGTCAAAATGTACTGTCCAGAGCATGTTGAGTGACTTCGTGTCATCGCAACCGCTGTTCACTACGGGATGTAATTAGTTAAGGGAGACCCGACTATCGTGGCTGTTGGAATTCTCGGCACAAAACTTGGGATGACTCAGGTTTTTGACGACTTGGGGAGAGCAATCCCCGTAACGGTGATTCAGGCGGGACCCTGCCCGATCACACAGATCAAAACCAAGGAAACCGATGGCTATATCGCCATTCAGTATGCCTACGGTGAGATTAAAGAAAAGAACTTGAGCAAACCGGAACTCGGCCACCTGAAGAAGTCGGAGACCGCTCCCCTTCGTCACTTGACTGAAGCTCGCTTGCAGGATGTCTCGGAGTACACGCTCGGACAGGCCCTGACAGTGGAACAGTTTGAAGCGGGTCAGCTCATTGACGTCGCTGGGCACACGATCGGTCGTGGCTTCGCAGGTTGGCAAAAGCGTCACAACTTTGCACGGGGTCCCATGACCCACGGTTCTAAGAATCACCGTGAGCCGGGTTCTACAGGCGCAGGTACGACTCCCGGTCGTGTCTACCCCGGTAAGAAAATGGCAGGTCACTATGGGGACGAGCAAGTCACCATCAAGCGACTCCATGTGGTACGGGTGGATAGCGAACGCAATCTTCTCCTTGTTAAAGGAGCCGTTCCTGGGAAGCCCGGTGCGCTGTTGAAAATTGTGCCAACGAATAGCGTAGGCAAACGATAAGAGCAGTGAAACCGGAACAATCCTAGGAGAGATAGAGCAATGGTTGAATGTATCGTAAAAGATTGGCAAGGCGCTGCGAAAGGCAAAGCTGAGCTAGATCTAAGAGTCGCAAAAGAGGAAACAGCCTCGGCAGTGGTCCACCGCGCCCTCGTGCGTCAGTTGGCAAACCAACGTCAAGGAACCGCCTGCACCAAGACCCGCGCCGAAGTGCGAGGTGGCGGTCGCAAGCCTTGGAAACAAAAAGGAACGGGTCGGGCGCGTGCCGGATCAAACCGTTCTCCCCTATGGCGGGGCGGCGGCGTAATCTTCGGGCCAAAACCTCGCGATTACAGCATCAAAATGAACCGTAAGGAGCGTCGTTTGGCGTTGCGGACCGCGTTCCAAAGCCGGATTGCAGACCTCATTGTCGTGGAAGATTTTGGGTCTAACCTGGCGAAGCCAAAGACTAAGGACATGCTGGCGGCGTTCTCTCGTTGGGGCGTTGAAGCAAACTCTAAGGTTTTGGTCATCTTGGCCGATCGCGATGAAAATGCTTACCTGTCTCTGCGCAACGTCGCAGGCGTCAAGGTCATCACATCCGGAAACTTGAACATGTTTGACCTGTTGAACTCCGATCAAATCGTAGCAACGGCGTCAGCGATCGACAGCATTAAGGAGGTGTACGGAGATGACTAGTACGACAGACCTTCGGGCACTGGCAGATTTGATTCGTCGCCCGATCATCACAGAAAAAGCGACGATCGCCCTGGAAAACAACCAGTTCACTTTCGAAGTGAACCCCAAGGCGAAAAAGCCCGAAATCAAAGCGGCGGTTGAATATCTGTTCAACGTGAAAGTAGTCGGGATCAGCACCATGAACCCTCCCTACAAGAAAAAGCGCGTCGGTCGTTTTATGGGTCGTAAGCCCCATTACAAAAAAGCGATCGTCACCCTGGCAGAAGGCGATTCCATCGCACTCTTCCCAGAATCGTAGTCCAGCCGTTTAGATAGACCTAGAGAATCAATTATGGGTATCAGATCCTATCGCCCACGGACCGCTGGAACGCGCGATCGCAGTGTGGCAGATTTCGTCGAAATCACAAAGAGCGAACCTGAAAAGGCGCTGACCATGCGAGTTCATCGCAACAAAGGTCGCAACAACCGAGGCGTCATTACTTGCCGTCATCGCGGCGGTGGCCACAAGCGTTTGTATCGCATTGTCGATTTCTTGCGCAACAAGAAGAACATCCCGGCTAAGGTTGCCGCGATCGAATACGATCCCAACCGCAATGCCCGTCTGGCTCTCTTGTTTTATCAAGATGGTGAGAAGCGTTACATCCTGCATCCCGTGGGATTGCAAGTGGGCGCAACGGTCATCTCCGGCGATACCGCTCCCTTTGAAGTCGGCAACACCATGCCCCTCTCGGCGATTCCCTTGGGAACCACCGTCCACAACATCGAACTCTACCCCGGTCGCGGCGGTCAGATGGCTCGGTCTGCGGGCGCGGGCGCACAGGTTGCGGCGAAAGATGGCGACTATGTCACCTTGAAATTGCCTTCGACGGAAGTTCGCCTCGTTCGTAAAGAATGCTTGGCAACGATCGGTCAAGTCGGCAACACCGAGCATCGCAACATTACCTACGGTAAAGCAGGCCGCACCCGTCATAAGGGTCGTCGTCCTCAAGTTCGCGGTAGTGTCATGAACCCTTGCGATCACCCTCATGGTGGTGGTGAAGGTCGTGCTCCTATTGGACGATCGGGTCCTGTTACGCCTTGGGGTAAACCTGCGCTGGGTAAGAAAACTCGTAATAAGAAGAAACTCAGCAGCGCACTCATCGTTCGTCGTCGCCGTAAGTCGTCCAAACGTGGACGCGGCGGACGTGAATCGTAGAACCGCTTGTTGCTGACTACCACTTAAGAGAGAAAAAACGATGTCTCGTTCACTGAAAAAAGGCCCGTTTGTTGCTGACCACCTTCTCCGTAAGGTCGAAGCGGCAAGAGCCAAAAATGATAACTCGGTGATCAAAACCTGGTCCCGAGCGTCCACAATCCTGCCCCAAATGATCGGCATGACCTTCGCGGTTCACAATGGCAAAACCCATGTGCCCGTCTATGTCAACGAACAGATGGTCGGTCACAAGCTGGGTGAATTTGCACCCACGCGGACCTTCCGGGGACATGGTGCTGATAAAAAAGCGCGTCGCTAATTGGAGACTAAGTTATGGCAGTTGCACTGAAATCTGACGAGGCGATCGCAAGCGCAAAGTACATCCGCATGTCACCGCGCAAGGTTCGCCGAGTCCTAGACCAAATCAGAGGTCGCTCCTACCGGGAAGCCCTGATCATCCTCGAATTTATGCCCTACCGAGCCTGCGAACCGATTATTAAGGTTTTGCGATCGGCCGTGGCTAATGCTGAAAACAACCTGGGATTGAATAAATCCACCTTGGCGGTTTCTCAGGCTTATGCGGACATGGGTCCCTCTCTCAAGCGATTCCGCCCTCGGGCACAAGGTCGCGCCTTCCAAATCCGCAAACCGACGTGTCACATCACGATCACTGTGGCCCCTGGCGCAGCAGCAGATGCTTAATCCTTAACCCGTACAATCACTAGAGAAACCCCATGGGACAGAAAATTCACCCCAACGGCCTACGCCTAGGCATCATCAAAGAGCATCGCTCTCGCTGGTATGCGGATTTCAACCGCTACCCTGAGCTGCTCCAAGAAGATTTCAAAATCCGTAACTTCTTCATCAAAAATCCCCTCAAGTTATCCAACTTGAACAAACCGGGAATTTCTGATATCCGCATCGAGCGCAAAGCAGAACAGGTGGACATCGAAGTTCGCACTTCCCGACCCGGCGTCATCGTCGGACGAGGCGGCGCAGGCATCGAAGAACTCCGCGTTCGGTTGCAAACCTTGCTCGGTGGCAACAAGCAAGTCCGTATCAACGTGGTCGAAGTCGCCCGCGTTGATGCTGATGCTGCTCTGATCGGTGAGTACATCGCCGAACAACTCGAACGTCGGGTTTCCTTCCGTCGGGTGGTTCGTCAAGCGATTCAACGCGCTCAGCGTGCTGGGGTTCAAGGGATCAAGATTCAAGTCTCGGGTCGCTTGAACGGTGCGGAAATCGCCCGTCCTGAGTGGACTCGTGAAGGTCGCGTTCCCCTGCATACTTTGCGGGCTGATATCGACTATTGCTACTGCACCGCCCAAACCATTTATGGCACCTTGGGTCTGAAGATTTGGGTCTTCAATGGTGAGCGCATTCCGGGACAAGAGCTAGTGGAAGCCGCCGCTCCTCAGCAGCCCCGTCGTCGCGGTAATAACCAACGCCGTCGTCAGTTTGAAGATCGCTCCAACGAAGGTTAATGCGATCGAACCCTCGCTCCTAGATTGAGTTCTAGGGGGTACGAGGGGGTTCCCGGCTTCCTCCAGTTTAGGTAAGAATCAAGATGTTAAGCCCAAGAAGAACAAAATACCGCAAACAGCAGCGCGGACGAATGAAGGGACTCGCCAGCCGTGGCTGCGACCTCAATTTCGGAGACTTCGGATTGCAAGCAACCGAATGTAGCTGGATTACCTCCCGCCAAATCGAAGCCAGTCGTCGTGCGATGACTCGCTACATCAAACGGGGTGGTAAAATCTGGATCCGCGTCTTCCCAGACAAGCCCATTACCGCTCGCCCTGCAGAAACCCGTATGGGTTCTGGTAAAGGTGCGCCGGAATATTGGGTGGCTGTGGTCAAGCCCGGTCGGATCATGTTTGAAATCGCTGGTGTCACTGAGGAGATTGCGCGTGAAGCCATTCGCCTCGCCCAGTTCAAACTTCCCATCAAGACCAAATTCGTCGTTCGTCCCACCACTCCTGCGGCTACGGAGGAGTCTTAAAAAATTATGTCTCTTCCCAAGATTGCAGATTCGAGAAAACTCAATGACCAAGAGCTAGAAGCTCGGGTCTTGGAACTCAAGCGTCAACTCTTTGACCTCCGGTTCAAAAAAGGCACTCGCCAGTTGGACAAGTCTCATCAGTTCAAACATATTCGGCATGAGATCTCTCAATTGCTGACGGTTGAACGAGAGCGGCAGATTAAAGCAGCAGTTGAAGCGGAGTAACCAAAACCCATGGCAGTCAAACAAAGAGTTGGTGTCGTCGTCAGCGACAAAATGGACAAAACCGTGGTGGTGGCGATCGAAAGTCGAACCGCCCACCCCAAATACGGCAAAATCGTTGTCCGAACCAAGCGCTACAAAGCGCATGACGAAGAGAACAAATGTAAAGTGGGCGATCGCGTCCGCATCGAAGAAACCCGCCCGCTCAGCCGCTCTAAGCGCTGGAACGTGGCAGATATCCTAACCGTCGCCCAAGGCTAGAGGTTTAGTCATGATTCAACAGGAAAGTTACTTGAATGTGGCTGACAACAGCGGCGCTCGGAAGCTCATGTGCATCCGAGTGATTGGCGGCGGAAACCGTCGTTATGCTGGTGTCGGCGATGTGATTGTGGCCGTTGTCAAAGATGCAACGCCCAACATGAACGTCAAAAAATCAGATGTCGTGAAAGCCGTCGTCGTCCGGACTCGTCACACGGTCCGTCGGGACAGTGGCATGAGCATCCGCTTCGATGACAACGCAGCGGTAATCATCAACGCAGATGGCAACCCCAAAGGAACCCGCGTCTTCGGACCCGTGGCCCGAGAACTTCGCGACAAGAACTACATGAAAATTGTTTCCCTTGCTCCGGAGGTTCTCTAACCATGTCTAAGAAGTTGCACGTTAAAGCCGTCAAGCTGCACGTCAAAGCAGGCGATACCGTCAAAGTGATTGCTGGACATGACAAAGGCACGATCGCCGAAGTCATCAAGGCGATTCCTAGCGAAAGCCAAGTCATCGTCAAAGGCGTCAACATGCGCACCAAGCACGTCAAGCCCCAGGGCGAAGGCGAAAGCGGACGCATTGACATTGCCGAAGCGCCCATTCACTCTTCTAACGTTCAGCTTTACTCCACCAAGGAAAGCACCGTTAGCCGGGTGGGTAGCACCGTCAAAGACGGTAAAAAAGTACGGATTCTGAAGAAAACGGGTGAGATCCTGGGCTAACGCTTGGACTCTAAAACTGACTTCAAATTCTGTTTCATTTCGAACTTTAGCTTCCCTGACCAAGCCCAGGGAAAGGATTCACCCCCATGACTCAGCGTCTAAAAACGGTCTATAAAGAGACCTTAGTTCCCAAGTTGATGGAGCAATTTAGCTACACCAACATCCACCAAGTGCCCAAGTTGACGAAAATCACCGTCAACCGAGGTCTGGGAGAAGCTTCTCAAAATGCGAAAGCACTAGAAGCTTCGATTAAAGAAATCGCGACTATCACAGGTCAGCGTCCCGTCGTCACCCGCGCCCGCAAGGCGATCGCTGGATTTAAAATCCGCGAAGGAATGCCCGTCGGGATGATGGTGACATTGCGCGGCGATCGCATGTATGCCTTCCTCGATCGGTTCGTAAACCTGGCGTTGCCTCGGATTCGTGACTTTCGTGGGGTCAGCCCTAAGAGCTTCGATGGTCGCGGCAACTACACCATCGGTCTTCGCGAGCAGCTCATCTTCCCGGAAGTTGAGTACGACAGCATCGACCAAATCCGAGGGATGGATATTTCCATCATCACCACCGCCAACACCGACGAAGAAGGTCGGGCGTTACTGAAGGAATTCGGAATGCCCTTCCGTGAGAACTAATCGGTTCATCGACAAATTGGCAGCTTAAACAAAAAGCGCGAACAAGAGGCAAATTAATGGCAGTTAATGACACCATTTCAGACATGTTGACCCGCATTCGTAATGCAGGTCTCGCTCGTCATGAAACCACCAACGTGCCTGCCACCAAGATGACCCGTAGCATTGCAGCGGTTCTCAAGGCGGAAGGGTTCATTGGTGACTATGAAGATTCCGGTGAAGGCATCCAGACTAATCTGGCCATCACCATCAAGTACAAAGGTCGTAATCGCAGTAAACCGTTGATTACCAACCTGAAGCGCGTCAGCCGTCCCGGTTTGCGCGTGTACTCCAACTGTAAAGAACTGCCCAAGGTCCTTGGTGGCATTGGAGTCGCAGTAATTTCGACTTCCAGCGGTCTTATGACCGATCGTCAAGCCCGTAAAGCGGGTGTCGGCGGCGAAGTGCTCTGTTACGTCTGGTAGATTCGTCATCGAGGTTGATGCAACATGTCTCGTATTGGTAAGCGTCCGATTCCGGTCCCGGCCAAGGTCACGGTGACGATCGAAGGTCAAACCGTAACCGTCAAAGGACCCAAGGGAACCCTATCCCGCACCCTGCCTCCTGAAGTCGAAATTCTTCAAGAAGGCGAAACCGTTCTCGTCAACCGACGGAACGAGTCCCGCGCCGCCCGTCAACGTCACGGCCTCTGCCGGACGTTGATTGCAAATATGGTGGAAGGCGTCTCGACAGGCTTCACGCGCAAACTGGAAATCCAGGGCGTGGGCTACCGAGCAGCCGTTCAAGGTCGTAACCTGAACCTCGCCATGGGCTATAGCCATCCGGTCAACATCGAACCCCCGGAAGGCATCACATTTGCGGTGGAAGGCACCACAAACGTGACCGTCAGCGGCATCGACAAAGAGATTGTGGGTAACACCGCCGCTCGGATTCGTGCCGTGCGTCCACCTGAGCCTTACAAGGGCAAAGGGATCCGCTACGCTGGCGAAGTGGTTCGACGGAAAGTTGGTAAGACGGGTGGTAAGAAAAAATAAGCCATGAAAGCAAGTCGTAAAGAACTAACACGTAAACGCCATTTCCGGATTCGTCGGCAGCTCTCGGGCACCGCTGAACGTCCTCGGATGGCTGTATTTCGGTCCAACCAGAACATCTACGTTCAGGTGATCGATGATACAACCCACAACACCTTGGTTTCGGCCTCAACGGTCGATCCCGAACTGAAAGGAAAAGTTGAATTGGGTTCTAACTGCTCCGCAGCAGCAGCAGTCGGTAAGTTGATCGCCTCCCGTGCGATCGCAAAGGGCATTGCGCAGGTTGTCTTCGATCGCGGTGGAAATCTCTACCATGGTCGAGTGGCAGCCCTAGCAGAAGCAGCCCGTGAAGGCGGTTTGGATTTCTAAAAGAGGATAACCATGGCGAAAGGTCGTAAGAATACCAAAGCCCGCGAAGAGAAGTCTGAATGGCAAGAGCGGGTTGTACAAATCCGCCGAGTCACGAAAGTCGTCAAAGGCGGTAAAAAACTCAGTTTCCGAGCGATCGTCGTCGTCGGTAATGAGAAAGGTCAAGTCGGCGTCGGCGTCGGCAAGGCCAGTGATGTCATCGGAGCCGTGAAGAAAGGCGTCGTAGACGGCAAGAAGCATTTAGTTGAAGTGCCCTTGACGAAAGCGAACTCCATTCCTCACCCCACCACCGGACGATCGGTCGGCGCAAAAGTCTTGATGCGTCCCGCCGCTCCAGGTACCGGGGTAATCGCCGGGGGTGCAGTGCGCACCGTTCTGGAAATGGCTGGGGTGAAAAACATCCTTGCGAAGCAATTGGGATCTAATAATCCACTCAACAATGCTCGCGCCGCTCTAGAAGCCCTCGACACCCTGCGCACCTTCCAACAGGTTGCAGATGAGCGTGGCATCACCCTTGAGCAACTGTACTCCTAGAGGTAAAACCCCATGAGAATTGCTGATGCACAGCCCCAAGCGGGTTCTACCCAGCGCGGTCGTCGCGTAGGACGTGGCATTGCTGCGGGTCAAGGCGCAAGCTGCGGCTTTGGAATGCGCGGTCAAAAATCCCGATCGGGTCGTCCGACTCGCCCTGGATTTGAAGGGGGCCAAACGCCTCTGTACCGTCGTTTGCCAAAACTGAAGGGTTTCCCTTTGGTCAACCGTCATTTCTTCACCATCATCAATCTGGATGATCTCGAAGGACTTGCCGCTAAATCTGAAGTCACCCTTTCTAGCCTTTTAGAGGCTGGAATTTTGACCCAAGATGATGGACCCCTCAAGGTCCTCGGTGGCGGTGAAGTTAAAGTGGCATTGACTGTTAAAGCAGCGGCCTTCACGAAAAGTGCGAAAGCAGCTATCATCGCTGCTGGCGGCACCTGTGAAGTGGTTTAATTTGAATCCGGTCTTCGGATAAAACTAAGGGACGCTCCTCAGATTGGGGAACGTCCCTTAGTTTTGTTGAAAGCGGTTTTAATGCGCAATGCGGTTGTGAAATACGGTTGTGAAAAACTTTTGTGAAAAAAGTCTAAAATCTTAGAATGAATCGCACTTTAAGGAGTTTATTTAATGGTCGTCAATCGCGATAAAGCTCCAACAGCGCAAGAAACACTTTTCCAAATGGTCCAGTCCCCTGCACTGCGGAGCAGATTGTTACTGACTATTGGACTCCTCGTACTGTTGCGGCTCGGGATCTTTATTCCCATACCTGGTATCAATCGAGCATTATTTGCAGAACGAATTGCTAATGATTCCGTTTTAGGTTTCTTAGATCTGTTTGCAGGTGGCGGCTTGAAAGCATTAGGCGTTTTTGCCTTAGGGATTATTCCTTACATCAATGCTTCCATTATTCTTCAGCTTCTAACTGCCGCTATTCCTGCTCTGGAAGACCTTCAGAAAAATGAAGGTGAAGCAGGTCGCCGAAAAATTGCTCAGCTTACCCGTTACCTTGCTGGAGGATGGGCTATCATCCAAAGCACCTTACTCACAGTGGGTCTTCTTGGTGGATTTGGGGGACCTGGTTCTGTTGCCTTACATCCCGGCTTGCCTTTTGTTATAGAAACCGTTGTAACTCTGACAGCAGGTTCTATGTTTGTCATGTGGACGGGGGAACTGATCACAGAACGCGGCATCGGCAACGGTGCATCGCTCTTGATCGCCTTGAACATTGTCTCCAGCTTGCCGAGTAACTTAGGTAAAACCTTGGAACTCGCCCAAAGTGGGAGCCAAGAGCGCTTGGGCGGGGTGGTGATTGTGTTACTCGTGTTCTTAGCCATGGTCTTCGGCATCGTCTTCGTCCAAGAAGCCATGCGCCGCATTCCCATCTTGATCGCTAGGCGTCAAATCGGTCGGGTTCAGGCCAACGATAAGAGTAGCTATCTTCCCCTCCGACTCAATCAAGGCGGCGTCATGCCGATTATTTTCGCTTCTTCGGTGTTGAGTTTGCCGTCCTTCCTAGGCACGTCGCTCAACAATCCCGCGATTAGCAATTTCATTGGAGCGTATTTGCGTCCTGCGACGCTCTCCTATGATTTGGTCTACTTCTTTATGATTCTGTTCTTCAGTTACTTCTATGCCTCCCTCGTGGTGCAACCCGATGAGATGGCCAAGAACCTGAAAAAAATGGGCGCAAGTATTCCCGGTATCCGACCCGGACAGGATACAACCCGCCACATTCAAGGGATTTTGAACCGATTGACCTTCCTGGGTGCGCTCTTTTTGGGTGCGGTGGCGATCGTCCCCCAAGCGGTCGAAGGCTTAGCCGATGTCCGAACCTTCCAAGGGTTTGGGGCGACATCCCTGTTGATCTTGGTCAGTGTGGCCATTGACACCTCTAAACAGATTCAAACATTTGTAATTTCTGAACGATACGAAGGAATGGTGAAACAGTAGTGAGCAGATTGATTTTCTTGGGCGTGCCCGGTGCGGGGAAAGGTACTCAAGCCGCCTTGTTAGCTGAATCTCAAGGGATTCCCCATATTTCCACTGGGGATATCTTGAGAGCCGCCGTCAAGAACCAAACTCCCTTGGGCGTTCAAGCTAAGGGGTTTATGGATGCGGGTAACTTGGTTCCAGATTCCTTGGTGATTGACTTGATTCGGGAACGCCTTCAGGAACCCGATGCCCTCAAAGGCTGGATTTTGGATGGATTTCCCCGGAACGTTCCCCAAGCTGGATTTCTGGAACAACTGCTCCAAGAGATCAATCAATCCTGCGATCGGACCGTCAACCTCGATGTGGCCGATGAAGTGGTGGTCAAACGTCTGGTCGAACGGGGTCTGGCTAGTGGCCGATCGGATGACACCGAAGACACCATTCGCCATCGCCTTCAGGTGTACCGCGAGCAGACCGAACCCTTGATTGCGTTCTATCGCGATCGGGGAGCCTTAGTTACTGTGAATGGGGACCAACCCATGGACGCTGTGACGACCGCTCTCAAAGCTGCAATTGCTGTTTAGGGATACACTCAAGATACAAGCCTACAATTGAACATCAGATTCCAGGAGGAACCTTTGTCTAAAGAAGACCTAATTGAAATGGAAGGCACGGTTGTCGATTCGTTGCCGAACGCGATGTTTCGCGTGGACCTCGACAACGGCTTTAACGTGCTGGCTCATATTTCCGGAAAAATCCGTCGCAACTACATCAAAATCCTCCCCGGCGATCGGGTCAAGGTAGAACTCTCTCCCTACGATCTCGCCAAAGGTCGGATTACCTATCGTCTGAAAAATAAACGTTAAGCCTT
>JAAFJU010000288.1 GCA_013298165.1 Synechococcales cyanobacterium bin31.maxbin.ball.101
CCTCCCACCGGAATAACCCAACTACCCCAACCGCCCCGCTACAATACAAGAACTCACCGAACCCCTATCTCCATGCTGCAACCGAAACAACGCCTCACCGGACTCAAAGCCAGTCAATTTCGTCATCCCCTCGATCTAGAAGCCACCCGATCGCTCCAGCAAATACCGGGATTGGACCTACTGATTCGGACGGCCTTAGGCGGTGTGGCAGAGCAGTTCTTTTACATGGAAAACATTGCCACCAGCATTCGGGTCAGCGATCGGCAACTCCCCGACCTCCACAGTTCCCTCGTCGAAGCCTGTGACATTCTCGACCTGGAAGTCCCCCACCTCTACATCAAACAAAACCCCGTCCCCAATGCCTACACCATGGCCATTCGTGGACAGCAGCCGTTTATTGTGATCCATACCGCACTGCTAGATTTGCTGAATCCAGACGAAATTCAGGCGGTGATTGCTCACGAGTTGGGACATTTGAAATGTGAACATGGCACCTACCTCACGATCGCAAACCTCCTGCTTCTCGCGACAAACCTACTGCCTTGGGGTGGTCTCATGACCCAGGGTTTACAAGAGCAAATGATGCGCTGGGTCCGCAGTGCTGAGTTGACCTGCGATCGGGCGGCACTCCTCGCCACCCAAGACCCCCGCATTATCATGTCCGTCCTGATGAAACTCACAGGCGGATCCCCGCAACTGGCCGCGCAGCTTAACCTGGATGCCTTCATTGATCAAGCCCGCGACTACGACATCGCCAGCCAAACCGATCTCGGTCGCACCTTCCGCCAAATGCAGACGGCTCAGCTCAGTCACCCGCTTCCAGTGCTTCGGGCTAGAGAAGTCGATCGCTGGGCAAAAAGTCCTGACTATCAAGGCTTGCTTTTCCGGAAATCAGTGCGCTATACTGAACAGGTGAAAAACAAGGGCGAGTGGTGGAATTGGTAGACGCGCCGCACTCAAAATGCGGTACTTAGGTGTGCGAGTTCGAGTCTCGCCTCGCCCATCCACTAAAACAGGAAAACCAAATATGCAAATGAAGCGATGGGAGTCGCCTCGTCGTGAAGGTCGCAACGACAAAGGTAAAAAAAGCTCCGCAAGACAGCGCCAAATTAAAAAAGCAACCCAAGCGCTTCGTCGGAAGCTCAAAGGGATGGAAGGGAAAGAACTAAGTTCTTTCCCTTTTTTGCGTTTATGGAGTCATCTAACAAATGCCCACAAAAAAGGAGGCTCAAAATGCCTCCGATCGTTCTCTAGCTTCTAGGAACAAACTCAAACTATCAACCAACACCCGCGTTAGTACCCGGTTTGCCAGAAAACAGCTCAACTTTGACGATTTTGCCACCCATTTTTTGGATGCGTTGCTGCTCACGGAACCAGTTGTCGTAGGGGACCAACTTCGTGAAAAACGTATTCTGCAACTCACGCTGCGTGCGAATACGGCTCTGGCTAGGAACGCAAGCCGTCACCTTAAACATTCTCATGGAATCTACCTCTCCTAATGCCAACCAGACTCAAGCCCAGACTCTTCAACAGACTCAAAATAAATTCTTATATGGCACCCAAGGCACCGAATCTTTTGGCAGTTTGATAAACCTGAAACCCTATAAACGACAAGGTCAAGGGAAAGACTTAGATCGCTAAAACCAGTTATTCACCAGCCTCTGACAAGCTAAACCTGACCCTTGACACCATAGATTAACTAATACCGAAATGGCATTAATGATCTAAGTTACAACTAGCTCAAGCCGCTGCAAATGTAGTCGAAGTACACGCCCATTTCCCGACCAGCATCAGCGCCGACCAAGGAAGCAGTCACTTCTTTCATCGCTTGGATTGCTTGAACGGTAGCACCGACGGGCACGCCCAAGGAGTTGTAGGTTTCTTTCAAGCCGTTGAGGACGCGCTCATCCAAGATGGATGCGTCGCCAGCGAGCATTGCGTAGGTTGCATAGCGCAGGTAGTAGTCCAAGTCACGGATGCAAGCTGCATAGCGACGAGTCGTGTACATGTTGCCACCGGGACGAGTGATGTCCGAGTACAACAGGGACTTAGCCACAGCTTCCTTGACGATCGCAGCCGCGTTAGCGGAGATTGCACTTGCCGCACGAACGCGAAGTTCGCCCGTAGCAAAGTAGCCCTTGAGCTTGTCAAGAGAAGACGCATCAAGGTACTTACCTTGAACGTCAGATGAATTGATTACAGCAGTAATAGCGTCTTGCATTGTTCGACTTCCTTAAACTCGAATTTTTGACATCGAATACTTGGCACTTACGCCAACGAGGCTTGAAACAGTTTCAGATAACAACCTGAAAACTAGCTCATTGCACCGATCACGTAGTCGAAGTAAGCAGCAGCTTCAGCAGCATCGTCGCCCGCTAGAAGAGAAGTTGCGACGCTCTTCATTGCGCGCACGCCTTCAACCACTGCATCAATGGGGGTTCCCAAGGACTTGTACATTTCTTTCACGCCAACGATTCCGATTTCTTCAATAGGAGTCACGTCGCCGGAAACAACACCGTAGGTCACGAGACGCAGGTAATAGTCCATGTCACGCAAGCAAGTTGCGGTCATTTCTTCGCCATATGCGTTTCCACCGGGGGAGACGACATCAGGGCGCTTCTGGAACAGTTGGTCGCCTGCTTGCTTCACGATCCGCTCGCGAGCACCTGTGAGGGTTTCAGCAATGCGAAGGCGCTTTTCACCACTGGTGACGAAGCCTTTGATGCGATCTAGTTCGCCTGGGCTGAGGTAACGGGCTTCAGCATCAGCGTTTACGATCGACTTCGTTACAATACTCATGGATGGATTCCTCCAAAAGGATCTAACCGACTTATTTAATAGTAAGTTCCCTTATCCCCGTTAACGACAGGACCTCGAAGGAACTCTCAATCAACTTAGGCATCAAGTCTTATCTACCTTTCGAAATCAATTCTGCGGCATCACAGGCATCATTCCTGTAACAGTGAAATATTTTGTAATAATCTTCCTCAGATTTGACAAAAACCTTGTGGAATGCGTGATTGTCTTTGTCTGTCAAGGGCTATTTTGAAGAATTTTTTGAGGAATAGCGCCTTAAATGAGAATTCTGTAACAGGTTGATGTGTCGTTACAAACCGTAAAAAACGGAGCTTCCCAATAGAAAACTCCGTTTTTACTTTTACCTTATCAAAGCTGGTGACAAGACTCGAACTTGCGACCGGCTGATTACAAATCAGCTGCTCTACCAACTGAGCTACACCAGCAATTTGTCTAGCGCTATGCTGCGCTCAACTTTTTTATAATACCTGCTTCGATCGCATTTGTGCAAAAGATTTGGAAAAACTCAAAAAATAATTTGCCCATTGCCCGGTTTTGTCTCAAGTGGAAAAATGTCGCCACTGTGGCAACGTCTCGCGGGAATCGATCGTCTCGGCTGCGATCGCTCCAATCCACACAAAAAACACCCAAAAATACACCGCCACCCAAGTAATCGGCAAACTTTCCATCAAAAAATAGAGTCCCAACAGCGCCCCCACAGCCCGCGCTCCTTCCACACTGCCCCTCACTCCCGCCATCCCGCAGTCCCACAGCGTCGCCCCCAGGGCCATCACAAAGAAAACGAACCCGAAATAGCCCTGTAAATAGAGCATTGCGGCATAGGTCGAAAAGGAACCCAGCTCGATGTCGTAGATGTACCACTTCACAGATCCCTGCGGCACCCCCCACCCGAACCAAGGCTGCTCCTGCCAAGCCTTGAGAGT
>JAAFJU010000341.1 GCA_013298165.1 Synechococcales cyanobacterium bin31.maxbin.ball.101
CTGATCCGCACAAGAAAAGTTGGGAGGGGACGCCCTTTGAGCAGGCGACCTATCAGAGCGATCGGATTACCAAGTTAATGATGGCGGCGGATCAGAAGAAGTCTAATCCAGTCAGTCATGCGGCTCGGGAGGAAATGTTGCGATCGGCGGCTTCTGCGGGGAATGCAGAATTGGTACGGGATTTGATTCAGCAGGGTGTGGATGTGAACGCTGCCGATCGAGAAGGTTGCTGGACTGCGCTTCTGTTTAGTGCGGCACAAGGGCATCTCACAGTCGTTCAACTGTTATTAGCGGCTGGAGCAGATGTCAATCAAGCATCCACGTCAGGACAAACACCGCTCACCGAGTCTGCTTATTGGGGGCGATCGGTGGATGTGGTTACGTTGTTGCTCTCCGCAGGTGCGAACTTGAATCAGCGTGATGACGATGGGTATACACCTGTGATGAAAACGGTGACTTGGGGTGCTCAAGCGGTCTTGCAACTGTTAATTGAAGCGGGTGCTGATCTGACGTTGCGCAATGAACAAGGTCAAACAGCATTGGCGATCGCAATTGACAATGAACGTCATGCGATCGCCGACCAACTCCGAAAAGCAGGTGCCGTTTAACCAGAATTAAATGGCTGGTATCGTGATTTAGGAGCGCAAGACTCGATCGACGCGCTCCAAATTTGGGTCGGAAATGGGGAGATCCCAATTTGGGATGTAAATGCCTTCCTCAATGAACACTTGATTGATAAAGCCGTTCATGGTGTCATGTTCACTGATCGTAAAATCATCAAATTCTGGCTCTTCGCGAATTTCGGACTTGAAGAAGAGTTCCTCGAAGTATTCAAACTGTTCGATCTCCGTGCCATTCTCATAGATCTGATAGCCAAATGCGGCTGAGGTATCTTCTTCCTCAAAGGCGATCACCTTTGCTTTCAATTGTGATGAGCAAGCTTTACAAAGGTCTGATAGATCCGTCCAGCCACCCACATTCCAATAGACGACGGTCCAAGGGTTGTCTTTCAGTTGAATGATTGGGAACCCCTGACTAAATTTTCCGCTCAAGGTACTCCAAATACTGCCTTCTCCCTCGATCTGTTTTTCCCAGTCTTTGATTTTAGATTGATCTGTGAGGGTTTGCACCACTTGATCGATCGGAGCTTTAACCGCAAAAACTGCATATTCGGGATGCCCTTCATACATCCAGTTTTGAAATTCCTTCATCCCCAATGGAAACTCTGGTATCCCCAATAAATCCACACGCTCAATTCGTGGATCACTCAAATCCAAATCGAGTCCTGTAATTTCAATGCCTTGTTCACAGAGTAGTTCATCAACGGTGCGATCGATTAATGAGGGAACCTCAGAAGCCTTGACTCTTTCAAAATTCGGACGGCCTTTAAATTGAGATCGAAAATAGATGGTGTTGTCATGCATCCAATCTGCACCTTCTAGTTCTTCAAAATTCTCATGGAAAGACCATTCGGTTCCAGGAGTAGTCCCTTTTTCCATTAAATTCAAGACTTGAGTGTTGAGCGTTTGGGAGAGACTGCGGCAATCGCGGGATAGCAAAGTCGATCGTCCCACACTCCAATACACAACACACCAAGGATTATCCTTGAATTTCACCACCGGAACTCCCTTCAACTCCGAGAGCGTTCTCGATCGCGGCACATTTGCATCATGGCGCTGAATATAGAAAATTTTTTGGAGTGCAGGAATCAAGGTGTCGATCGGAGTCTTGGCCGCAAAAATGCTGTAGGGCGACGCTTTCGATCGGACCCATTCCCGAAACTCAAACGGTGAACTCATGACAGTCATTAGTCTACTCTCCTAGTTTGTAACTTGTGCTCTCGTCGTAGTATGCCCAGGGAGAGGAAAGCATTCTATGATTTTAGGGCTGATCAAGTATATTAGGAAGATAATATAATCCCAATGAGATGGCGATCGTAATGCAATTTCTATTTCCCAGCGATTACTTTAGCGTTAAGAAACCTGATGAAGAATTTATTGATCAAGTTTCTTGTTTTCGATCAGCAGGTTTTACAACGTCGGTGATTTCGTTGGAAAATTTGGGGACGGCAGGGTCTAAAGTGATTCCGCCGCTTGCAACGGATGAACCGATCGTTATACTCCCCTAACGACCGCTCTTGCACCGCTGCCGCAGTGGATTAGCTTCATAGTAGTCCAGCCCAAACCGTCCCTCAGAACGTCCAAGTGCATCAATATAATCGA
>JAAFJU010000150.1 GCA_013298165.1 Synechococcales cyanobacterium bin31.maxbin.ball.101
TCTATACCCCGGAAGACCTGCGGGAAAGCCTCAAAGGGCAGGATGTGCTGGTGTTGGGAATGTTGCCCAATATGCCCCTTCAAGAACTCCACCAAAGTTTGCCCTTATTGATCCATGGAGAACAGCTCTATGGTGAATCCTACGATCGCTTCCGCAGTAATCTCCGCCTGAATGAAGGTAAACTGCCCCGCATGGTTCTGATCACCAGTTCGATCGCCGCTGAAGGCAAATCTACGGTGGCCTATAATCTCGCGATCGCCTCTGCTCGTGCCGGGAAACGGACTTTGATTATGGAATTGGATCTGCGCAGTGCATCCCATGCCCGCAGCATCAACGTCAGCCTCGATCGTGACCAACAGCTCGAACCCCTGCGCTACTTTTCCCAAGCCAATGATTGCGTCCAAATTGTTCCGGATATTGAAAACCTCTACATCATTCCCAGCCCCGGCATTCAGCGTCAAGCCTCATCTATTCTAGAATCCAATGAAATCAAACGATTGATTGATGATGTCCGAGGTCGGTTTGATTTTGTGGTGATTGATGCCCCTGCTTTGAGCCAAAACAATGATGCCTTATTACTCGAACCGCATACCGACGGTCTAATTCTGGTGACTCGTCCAGGATTAACACAACAGACCGTTGTCACAGAAGCGATCGACCAGCTTAATGAATCCGATACCATTCGATTCCTCGGATCAGTGGTCAACGGCGTCGAAATCGTGATACCCAAATCTCCCAATCCAGAAGCCGGACGTTTTCAACCTCCCAGCCAGCAGACGGTGGAAAGTCGCGTTGCCGCAGAACAGTTCAATTAGACAGGAGCTTTGGTAGAATGGGGCAGACTCGTGGGAGTTGTTGGGCGTGCTTCTACAGGAATTTCAATAGCTTAAATGTTGGTTATCGCAGGATTCTACACTCATGTTAAAAGTTGCTGTCGGTCATAGTAATGATCCTGATTCTGAAGTTGCAGTTTTAGAAGTTATTGAGCAATGCCTAGCCCAATGTCAGCCCGATCACCCGGTTATCGCAGGTCTCTTACTGGTGGCGATCGATTTTGATCATCAATTTATTCTCGATCGAATTTGTGACCAATTCCCCGATATTGTCCTAATCGGTGGGACAACTGATGGAGAGCTTTCATCCCAGCTTCAGTTTCATCAAGATTCATTGGTGTTGACGTTGTTCTGCTCAAAGGACATTCAAATTCAAGCGGGTGTTGGCCGTCATCTGTCCCAAGACACCCTAGCAGGCGCAATCCAGGCTATTACCTCCGCCAAAGGCTCAAACCCACAAACTCCAAAACTCTGTCTCACGATCGCAGAAGGAATGGGCTATGACTCCAACGCGGTGGTCGAAGGTCTGCATCAAGTCCTGGGTGAAACCTTCCCGGTGTTTGGCGGTGCGACGGCTGATCAGCAGCGGTTCGATCAGAGTTATCAATTTTTTGGACGAGAGGTGTTGACGGATGCGGTTGTCGTCTTCTTGATGTATGGAGAGGTTCAATTCTCCTGTGGTGTTGCTCATGGCTGGCAGCCGATTGGGAAGAGCGCTCAGTTGACTCAAGTGGGTCCGAATAAAGTCGTAGAAATTGACGATACCAGAGCTTTGGATCTTTATGATTACTACTTGAAGGGATTACGGCCTTCGCCAGAATATCCCCTGGCTATTTTCGAAGAGGATGGAGAACAGTTTTATCTCCGATCGCCCATTGGCTGCGATCCAACCACTGGGGAAATTAACTTTCTAACCAATCTTCCGGTTAATTCAAAAGTCCAAGTTGCCTTCGCCAGTCGCGATGATGTTTTAACGGCGACCCAAGACTCGTTTAAAACCGCGCTCGATCGCTATCCAGGAACTCAATCGCCTGAGTTTGCGCTGATTTTTAGTTGCTGCACCCGTCGCCAAATCCTAGGCACCCGAACAGAGGAAGAATGTCAATTGATCAGTCAATTAGCGCCGAGCAACCTCTCTTTTATGGGATTCTACACCTACGGAGAAATCGGACCCAGTGAAACCGATGGTCCTGTGCGCTTACATCATGAAACATTCATTACACTCTTACTAGGGTAGGTGTTGCAATGGGGGATGAAAGCATCGCACAGCGCCTTAAGGAACTCGAAAAGGAAAACCGAATTCTCAAGAAACAATTGAGTCGATCGAAGGCCGATCGATTGCAGTTGGAGGATAACTATGCCCGTAACGGTTCTCTTTTACGTCAGATTATCGAGGATCTCGAATCTTCTAAGCTGGTGCTAGAAGAACGGGGGCAAGCCTTAGAACTCGCCCTCCATGATATTCAACGAATGCAGGGGCAATTGATCGAATCCGAGAAAATGTCTGCACTAGGCGTCTTAGTGGCGGGCGTGGCCCATGAAATCAATAATCCGGTTGGATTTATCTATGGAAACATTGGGCACTTAGAGCAATACACGATCGCGCTTTTAGAGTTGACGAGTCTCTATGAGGAGATCTATCCTTCACCTCACGAAAGAATCGAGGCTGCGATTGAAGCGATCGATCTGCCGTTCCTGCGGCGAGACATTCCCAAGGTGTTGAAATCCATGTGGGTCGGGGCTGAGCGGATTTTGGAAATTGTGAAATCGCTTCGTAATTTTTCGCGTCTTGATGAGGCTGAATTCAAGGCGGTTGATCTCCATGAGGGGATTGATAGTACCTTAATGATTTTGCAAAGTCAGCTTAAGGGTTCCCCCGATCGTCCTCAGATTGAAGTGGTTAAACGGTATAGCGCTCTTCCCCTGGTGCAATGCTATCCCGGTAAGCTGAACCAGGTCTTTATGAATATTTTGGTCAATGCGATCGATGCTTTGGTGGAATGTTACACCCATAGATTGAAATCAGCGGACTCTACGGAATTAACGCCAGAAGAACCCATGATTTGTATTGAAACAATGGTTCAAGGGGATGACGTGAAAATCACCATTTCCGACAACGGTGACGGCATTCCACTTGCCACACAATCTAAACTCTTCGATCCGTTTTTTACAACGAAAGAAGTGGGCAAAGGCACGGGACTCGGGCTTTCGATTAGTTACCAAATTATTGTTGAGAACCACCATGGTAAGCTCTCCTGTCACTCAGAACTTTCTAAAGGAACGATGTTTACCATTGTGATTCCGATCGTTCAGAAAGACGATCGTTCTGGTACAAAGCGCTAACGTTTTTTCCGGTTGCGGCGTTTCGATCGGCTTTGGAAGCCTTTACCTTCAGAAGGCCGAGGGTCTGCTTTTTGAGGTTGTTTTTTAGTAGATTTAGTCTTGGGTTCGGAAACTGGAGGTTCGGCGATCGGTTCAACGATCGGCTCAGGAATGGGTTCAATAAAGGGCTGGAATTTTTCGCGTAGTAATTCAGCAATTTTGATTTGTTCTTGGCGCTCCTGTTCTCGTTGCGCTTTGTCGAGTTCTCGCTGGGCTTGCCGTTCCTGTTCTTGGCGCTCTTGATCTTGACGCTGTAAGGCTTCGGCATTGAGGGGAATGGCCTTGAGCTGTTCGTCCAAGTCGAGTTCATCCCAGAGATCACTCTTTGGATCGGTGTCTTGGACGATGGGTTCAGCAATCTTAAACTCGGAACCCTCGTCATTTCCCTCAGGACGCGGTGTTGAAACCATCCAAGGATCATCGATCGGATTCTCCATAGAATTCTCAACCAAATTCTCAAGCCGCAGGGGTTCACGCAGGGGTTCGCGTTTTTGGCGTTCGATTTCGATGGGGTCGGCCAGGGGTTCGGGTAATTCTAAGGGTTGTAGCGGCTGACGGATTTGCTCTTCGACGCTCACACTCAGCGGCATTTTTACGGGTTGAAGCTGTTCAATCCAGCAGGCTGCGATCGGCAACGTGCGCTCCAAATCATCCAAAGGCCGAGGCACAATCATCACCGCATGAAGTTCGCCAATGCGCTGCGCTTCGGCCATGCCAATTTCGATCGCTGCCGCCACATTGGAAACATTTCCGCGAATAATCCCAGTGCAAAGTCCTGCGCCCGTTGTGTGATATGCCGTAAAGGTGACATCAGCCGACTTCAGCATGGCATCCGAAGCACCGACTAGAGCGGGGAAGCCACGGGTTTCGATCAGGCCAATGGATTGATCTCGAAAACGATTGTTTTCCTGGCCGACGGCGAGGGCGGCGAGACGACGACCGATCGGCAATACTTCCTCTAGATTCGGCATGGGGCGCGGGATGATCACATGGGTCGCCACCTGCCCAAACTTCTCGGCCATTTCCGATCCCACTTCGATCGCCAGCCGCACATCCGGGGTTCGACCGCGCACTACCGCCGTGCAATAACCACTGCCAATCTGTTCATACCCGACCAGCGTGACGGAAGCCTGCTTCAGCATCATGTCCGCGATGCCCACGATCGCTGGGAAACTCTGGGCGGAAATAAGGCCCAGAGCGAGTTCTGAATAGGGATCGTCCGATCGGTTCATGAAGCTTCCAAGAAAAACACAGCAGGTCTTTGTTAATTGTAGAGGGAAGGGCGATTATTTTCGGGGGTTTGTCCTTCTGCCTATCCGCCAGTTCCAGCTCCGACTAAGGATTGTTTCTGCATTTGACGCATAAATTCACCCATTAAGTCATCCCCCTTACGATGTGCTTCCCAGCGGCCCTCAAAATTTTTGCCAATCCGCCAGGTTCCCTGCATGGAGTCGCCATCTTGCTGAAGAATGCCACTATAGATCACAAGATCATGCGTGCCAGATAGATAGCGTTTTGTGAAATTGATGCGTGAACCCAGGCGATCGCCCACCACGATCGCATCTCCCAACCAGCCATCATCCAAAATATTGCCACTCAACGTACTGCCGCCTTGCACCAGTGATGCCTCAAACCGAGTGGGTTGATCATCTTGCCAATAGGTTCCTAGCCAGGTTCCACTGATGTCTGTCATAGGGCTTACATAGGGCTTGTATAGGGCTTAAGTCTTAAATCTTAGGTTCCATGATAGCGATTTCAAAACAAGCAGGTAAACTGAAGGGGTTAAGTCTCCGTTAAGAATTTAGTATCGTCTCCTCTGGATTGCCCCATGCCACGATTTCTTCTTCGTTTAGGTCATCGTATAATGACCTTGCCGCGTTTTGTCTGGAGAACGGTTTTAGCCTTTTCTTTAGGATTTTTGCTGACGCTGTTGCCCCTAGCGGGATTTCAGTCCCTCCTTGGGCCGCGTTCTGTTCAGGCGATCGTGCCAGTTAGCCCGTCGGTCGCTGACGCTGCTGATGCTCCGGTTGCTGATTTTGCTGCTGATTCTAATGGGGAAGCCCAGTCGGAACCGGAGACGATCGCTCGAACCGCCCCGACTGCTGCCAAGCCTCAACAAAAGCCTAAGCCTAAGCCTCAACAAAAGCCCCAACAAAAGCCTTCTCCCAACAGTGCAATCCAGCAAAAGACAGACGGTCAGACCAATGGTAAGACCAAACCCCCGAAGGATCTGCTCGGCGATCTGAATCCAGCGCCTCGGCTTGAAGATATTGTTAAAAAACTTAAAAAAACAGAAGGACTCTTCACCCTTTATCGCAACGAAAAAGATGGCAAGCTGCTGATGGAAGTCTCTCCGCAGCAACTCGATCGCAACTACCTCGCCGTCATGACCCTAGAGTCTGCGATCGGTCAGCGGGGGCTGTACAGCGGATTGCCCGTGGGGGAATTTCTCTTTAATCTGCGACGGGTCAATGACACCATTCAATTCGTGGTGCCCAATACCTTCATTCGAGCCGATGCGGGCAGTCCGATCGCTCGGAGTGTGAATCGTTCCTTTAGTGATTCGCCCTTGGATGCCTTAAAAATTATTGCCAGCAGTGCGGATAAAAAAAATGTATTGGTTGACTTAACCCCCCTCTTTTTAGCCGACTTACCCGGGTTAAAACCCGTCATTTCTGCAGTACTGGAATCGCCCTATTCCATTGATCCAAAACGCACCTACATCGGCACCGTTAAAAACTTCCCCCAAAATGTCGAACTCGAATCAATCTATGGCTATGGGGGAAGTGGCGATGAACAGTCGATGCCGAGCTTTCTCTCGACGCTGCCGGATAGTCGGGCTTTTGAGATGCGGGTGCGCTACAGTCTAGCGGCTCTGCCGGAGAAGAATGGCTATCGGCCTCGCATGGCGGACGATCGGATCGGCTACTTCCTCACCGCCTTCCAAAACTTCGGCACGAGCGTTCCGCAACAGCCCTTTATTCGCTATATCAATCGTTGGCATCTGGAAAAAGCAGACCCCAATGCAACGCTGTCACCGCCGATTAAACCCATTACCTTCTGGCTCGAAAATACCATTCCGTTGGAGTACCGAGATGCCGTCCGAGAAGGCATTTTAATGTGGAATGAAGCCTACGAAAAGATTGGGTTTAAGAATGCGATCGAAGTCCAGCAAATGCCTAACAACGCGGATTGGGATCCGGCAGATGCAAGGTACAACACGATTCGCTGGTTTACGTCCACCGATGCGTTCTTTGCCATGGGACCTTCTAGAACCAATCCGCTCACGGGTGAAATTCTGGATGCCGATGTGATTATTGATGCCAACTTTATTCGATCGTTGAAGCAAGAGTTTCGGACCTTGATTGAAACGAATCAAGCGCGGAATCTGCCGTTGATTAGTGCGATCGCAGGGGAAAACAATCTTTGCGAAGATGGCATGACGATCGGAAAAGATTTCAAGAAAGTGACAAAGAAGGCAACACCAAAGTTGCGTTTTGCCTCCCATGCTTTGAGTCTGCAGGATCTCTGTCAGGGCATGTCTGCGATGCAGCAATTCTCAACAGGTCAGATGTCGCTCTCTCTCATTCAAAATGCATTGCCGAGCGATCAGGCAATGAAAGACTATGTGAATGAATTCTTGCGAGAGTTACTAGCCCATGAAGTCGGCCATACCTTGGGTCTACGCCATAATTTCCATGGCAGTACGATGCTCAAGTCCACCGAACTCAATAATAAGGACATTACCCGCAAGAAGGGCTTAGTTGCCTCTGTGATGGACTATAACGCCGTTAACTTGGCTCCTCAGGGTGTTAAACAGGGCGACTATTACACCCATAAAGTCGGGCCTTATGATGACTGGGCGATCGCCTACGGCTATTCCGTCGCCCCGACTCAAAACCCCAGTCAAGAGCGTGAAATGCTCAGCAAGATCGCAGGTCGTGCCCCGGAACCCGACTTAGCCTATGCCACGGATGAGGATGTCTTCTCTGGCCTTGATCCGCAGGTGCGGGCTTTTGATCTGAGTGGGGACTTGCTGAACTATTCGCAATCGCAGTTTGATAATGCGCGGGCGATGTGGGGACGGCTGGATCAACGGCTGCCGCTCCAAGGGGAGAGCTTTAATGATGTGCGAATTGCCTTTAATGCCATCTTTGGCTATTACTTCGGCTATACCCGATCGCTCAGCAACTACATTGGCGGACAATCGATTAATCGGTTTCGATCGGGTGATGCCCAAGGTCGTTTCCCTTTTGAAGCGGTGTCCTTAGCGGACCAGCGCAAGGCGTTGGAGTTGATCCGGCGCAATGTTTTTGATGAGAAGGCGTTCCAGTTTTCGCCGGAATTACTCAATAAGTTAGCCCCATCCCGCTGGAATCACTGGGGGACGATGCCTGCCATATCAAAACTCGATTATCCGGTCCTCGATCGATTGCTCCTGTTGCAAACCATCACCATGGTGCAACTGACGGATTTCGATCGTCTTTCCCGGTTACGTGAAGGCGAACTGAAAAACCCGAGTCAAACGCTCACCATTCCAGAACTCATGGATACGATGCAGTCCAGCATTTGGAGTGAGGTGTTAAATCCACAGGACAATTTCAAACTCTCTGCCCCGCGTCGTGGACTTCAGCGTCAGCATATGAATCTCTTGGTGGCGATCGCGCTGCGTCAGTATGATGTCCCGGATGATGCTCAAACAGTCGTGCGCTATGAAATGCGTCAACTCAAAGAGGCGTTAACGCGCGCGCTGAAAAAGGCGGATCCAAAAGACCTCTATACTATGGCCCATTTGGAAGAGACCCGCGATCGGTTGGTCAAAGCGATCGATGCGCCGCTGGTTGGTAACTAGTCTGCCTCGAATAATCTGCTTCTCATTTAAGAAAAAGCCCCGTCTAGTGATAGAAGGGGCTTTTTTGTTTTAGAAGGGAACCCGAAGTCGATAGGCTTGTTTGCGACCGAGGGGGGTGGTGGAGAGGAGTGTGAATTGTCGATCGTCTGTTAAAGGCACAACGATATCAAAATTGCCTTTGCGATCGGTTTCAATCACAGTTTCACCAATGGTCAGAAGATTGACGTTGTCGGTTTGGCCTGCGAGGCGGACGTTTTGACCAGAATCTCTCACTTCTAGACGCTCTAGGATCACGGCGGGGTCGTTGATCAAGGGTGTGGCAGGTAAGGGCGCTTCCTTAGCGATGACGCTACTCTGGAATTCGAGGGGAATCTGAACTTTGACGGATTGTGCTTCGAGTTCGACTTTACCTGAGAGGGTGGCAACGCCTGTTTTACCACTGGGGAGGACGCTGACGCCGAAGTCGGTGCCACGGACCCCTGTGACGCCTGCGGGAGAGATAATCTGGATGTTGGAGTTGGGATTGTTGAGGCGGCGGACTTTGAGTCGGATTTGGCCGCCATTGACTTGTAGGCGGGTGATGAAGGCACCATTGCTGTTCTGGAGCCGATCGATCGTGAGCTGTGTTTTTTCGCTGACTTGAATGGTGCCAATGCCTTCATCAATTGTCAAAGTTGCCGAGGCATTTTTTCCAGTGATGATGCCATCGCCGACCTTGGTGAGTCGCTGACCGGGCTGGGCGGCTTGATTATTTCCGTTACTGCGATAGGTGACATTGCCAGAGATGCTTTGGATCTGAATCCAGCGTTTGAGGCGCAACTGGACCGGGGCATTACTTTGGGCGATCGCAGGAGAGAGGGGTGAAACGATCGAGCTACTTGCGGCAAGCAGAAGCAGTAGACTGAGAACTCCTAGGTGGGGACGAAGCATGGTTAGGGGAAATAAACTACTCTGGCTCTGGGTTCGTCATTGAATAATCTTTGGCGGGTATTTTCAGCTTGGCTTCGCTCAGTGAAACTGCCTGCATAGATATAACGACCTAGACGGCTTTGGGTGGTAAAAGGGATTTGTCCTATGGCGGACATTCTATCGCGAATGCGGGCGAGATTCGATCGGATGGCGTCGTTATCGTTGGAGATGGGGATGAGGATGACGTAGTGATTTTGAGGCGGATGCCCGATGAAAATAATCGGGGCTGCGCTCCATTCAGAGCTAGGACGAGCGGCGGTGGCTTGGACTGATTGAGGCAGAAGGCTGGACAGGAGGAATGAAGCGATCGGGAGCAGGCCCAGACGGATGATTGGCATGACTGGCTTAAAAATAACAACTCTGTGACTTTCATCATAGGCGACGATCATTCATTTAAGTTTGAGGCTGTCACCCCCACCGGGATGATATTAAATATTCTGTCGGTAAAATTATGGCCATGATGCCTGCCTAGACCATCTTCTCTATGTGGTTGCAGTCTTTGAAAAACTGTTGCATGATCAGAGATTGCCGCCCTCGCCCTAACTGCCTACCATGCCAGAATTCTCTATTCAAGCTCCCTACGAACCCAAAGGCGACCAGCCCACTGCGATCGCAGCTATGGTGAAGTCGATCGAAAGTGGGGTTCAGTATCAGACTTTGCTGGGTGCAACGGGAACTGGGAAAACCCATTCGATCGCCCGTGTGATCAA
>JAAFJU010000299.1 GCA_013298165.1 Synechococcales cyanobacterium bin31.maxbin.ball.101
AAGCCCAATTCACCAGTCAAATTCTCGGAGCGGCGATGGAGGGACGTCCGTTATTGAGAGTCTGGTCTGAGCTTTGGGAAATTCTGTGGATTGCCTTGTGGAGTGGGTTGGGCGTTTATCTTTGTGAATGGTTGCGCAGTCCTCGCCGATCGCTGTTAGGGGTGCTGTTGCTGATGGCGGGGCTGCTGGGATTGGGCTATGGGGCGTTTTTGTTGAGCTGGGTGATTCCGGTGGTGGCTCCGATGTTGGGGTTGGCGATCGCCTTTGCCTTAGTGACGAGCTATGTGGCGCAGTCTGAAGATGCGCTGAAACGATCGAAAGAGTTTTTGGCCCAAATTATTGATACGATTCCGGACCCGGTGTTTGTCCAAGATCGCAACCACCGTTGGATCGTGATTAATCAAGCCTATGCGCGGTTTGTGGGGGCGGAGGTGTCTGAGTTGATCGGCAAAACGGTCTACGATGTGTTTCCCCAGTCGGAGGCGGATGTCTTTTACCGGGCGGCGGAGCAGGTCTTGGTGCAGCAGCAGGAGCGCGAGTTTGAGGAATCTTTGACGGATTTGTTTGGCAAAACCTATTCCATTGCAACGAAGCGATCGCTCCATCGCGACGCCTTGGGAAACATCCTCCTAGTCGGCGTGATTCGCGATATCACCAGCCGTAAAACCCTCGAAGAAAGCCTGCGCCGCACGACGGAAGAGCTGTCCCGATCGAACCAAGAACTCCGCCAATCCCAGACCCGTCTGCACTACCTCGCCAATCACGACTCCCTGACCGGATTGCCCAATCGTCAGTTGTTCCATGAAAAGTTGGAGCAGACGATCGCCTGGGCGGAAGGCTCCTCCCGCTTTGTTGCCCTATTGTTTATTGACTTGGATGGCTTCAAACAGGTGAATGACAGTCTGGGGCATGGCGTGGGGGATCAATTGTTGCAGTCTGTGTCCAAGCGCTTGATTGCGAGTTTGCGGGCGAGTGATATGGTGGCTCGGTTAGGCGGGGATGAGTTTACGGTGATCTTACCGGGGGTACCGGGATTGCATGAAGTGGAGATGGTGGCCCAGAAGGTGATCGAAACCTTGGCCTTGCCCTATAGTTTCGATCATCAAGTGGTGCGGGTCAGTGCGAGTGTCGGCATTGGATTTTATCCGAATCCTTGTCAGACCTTAGATTTGCTGCTGTTGGGTGCGGATTCGGCGATGTACCGGGCTAAGGCTGCCGGGAAGAATCAGTATGCGATCGCCACTGCCGAAGACTCAACTCCGAACTAGATGTAGGGGACCGCGCTCCAAATTTGTTAGCATTGCTTATACCCACAGTTTTGAATGGGGGAGCCATGACCGTCACTCAATCAAGATTTGTCAATTTTGAAGCGTATCTGACAGCAGACTTGTCTGATTTGCCAGAGGGCCGTTATGAATATTGGGATGGAGAGTTAGTTCCGGTTATGACTGAATCTCTACTGAATAGTGTGATTGCCAACTATTTGTATTTTTTGTTGATTCAGGCAGGTATCTATCACGAATTAGTTCACCCTGGAAAGATGGAAGTTGTGGTTCCAGGGAGACCTCGAACTCGCTTTCCAGATCTCACGGTTTTAGATGAGATTCATCTGGTTACGCTTAAAAAACGATCGACCATTCCCTCTGAAGGTTTACCCCCTAGGTTAGTGGTCGAAGTTGTGTCTCCTGGTGATGAAAATTCTGAAAATTACAAGCGAGATTATCAAGACAAGCGAGATCAGTATGCCGATCGGGGCATTCCCGAATATTGGCTCATTGATCCCGATCGAGATTGGGTGGTGGTGGGACGCTTGATCGCAGGCCATTACGAGTTCAATACATTTCAGGGCGAAGCGTTGCTGCTCTCTCCTTCATTTCCTGACTTAAAGTTGACGGCTGTACAGATATTGCAGGCGGGTCGGGCTAAACTCTAAAGCCTGGGTTCACAGGAGAAAAATGACGATCGACTATTGGTTGATAGTGAGTTTAGGATTTTTGGGCAGTTTTGGGCATTGCTTGGGAATGTGTGGACCCTTGAGTACGGCGCTGTTATTGAGCGATTCGAGGGATTCTCAGCCTTTAAATTCTGTGAATCCTCCCAATCCGCCCAATCCGCTCTCTAAATTTTTGCCTGTATTCCTTCTGAATCTAGGACGCCTCATCAGTTATGGATTAGTCGGGGGACTGATGGGTTCGGTGGGTTCGGTGCTGGTGACGGGAGGGGCCTGGGTCGGCTTGGGGAGTCCGCTGCGTCAAGGGATTGCGATCGGGACGGGTTTGCTCTTAATCGCCTTTGGACTGTCGGCGATAGACGATCGGGGTCTACCGAGTCATCCCTTGGCTGCGAAGTTACATGAGCAGATCAATCGCTGGATGGGGCGCTGGGTGATGGCCTCGCCGTTGGTGTTGGGGCTGCTGTGGGGATTGATGCCCTGTGGTTTTTTGTACGTGGCTCAGTTGAAAGCGGCTGAGACGCTCAATCCGACATCGGGCGCAATGACTATGGTGGCCTTTGGTTTGGGCACTTTACCCATGATGATGGGATTGGGTGCATTCATCTCCCAGGTGAGTCACGATCGGCGCAGTCAATTGTTCCGTATGGGTGGGATGGTGACGATCGCCATTGGCGGTGTGACCCTGTTTCGCAGCAGTGAAATGGTGGATTTTACGGGGCATGGGGCGATCGCTTGCTGGATGTTGACCCTGGTGGCGCGTCCGATGGCGAAGGTGGTGCCGTTGCTGTTGGTCTATCGGCGAGGTCTAGGCGTGAGTGCGGGATTGCTGGCGATCATGCATGTCGTCCATATGCTCTCCCATGGCCTGGATTGGAATCTAGGGGCCGTCACATTCTTGTCCCGATCGCATCAGTGGGGGTTTGGCTTAGGGTTAGTGGCATTGCTGCTGGTTCTGCCGCCGCTGTTCACCAGTTTCGATCGGGCGGTGCGGGTTTTGGGCGTTCAACAGTGGCGCAAAATTCATCAACTGGGTCTATGGGGATTTGTCCTAGCCCTAATGCATACCCTCCTGCTAGGGTCCAATTATTTAGGAAATCCGGAACTTACGCCTCGGCAATGGAATCACACGTTACTATTACTGTTGACAACCGTCATCATCCTTGCGATTAGATCCCAGCGAGTTTGGCAGTGGTTCGGGCAGGAAGCACGTTACACTGGAGTTCAGACCGATCGGTAACAACAGTTAACTGATCGATGAACTGGCCCAACATTTGGATCCTGTCGATTGGATCTAAAACTGGATCTACGGTTGAGTTTTAAAGCATAAGTTTAGTTGGGGCACTGAGTCGTTAGCGGGCATGATTATCCAGACACAGCATTATGCAGCACGATCGCGG
>JAAFJU010000248.1 GCA_013298165.1 Synechococcales cyanobacterium bin31.maxbin.ball.101
GACGATCGCACACCAAATTGCACAACTCAAAAATCAAATCATCCGTCACCCGATAAAACGCCTGCGTCCCCTGACTGCGCTTCGCCAAAATTCCTGCTTGCAGCATCACCTTTAAATGCTTTGACACATTCGCTTGACTGGTCTCCGTCTCATCCACCAGCTCCTGCACACAGCGCTCCCCATCCCGCAATACATTCAGCAATCGCAACCGCATCGGCTCCCCCAATACCCGAAAATAGTTGGCCACCTGCTCCACCACCGCCTCAGAACCCGCCGCATCCTCAGCGGCCTCCAACTCCTCTAAACTCTCATCAACCCCAACATCGTCTAAAACAGAGACTGCTGATTCCATAAAATGCCTTAAACGTTAAAACAATGAATGTATCGATTAATTGTGTCGATCGGTGCAACCCTAACTTATCTAACCATATAGAGATTTAGTAATACTTGAAGAATAGTAATGTTTCAGATCGAAAAAGAGTCTAGAAACGAGCCTCGATCCCGAGCCACTCGCCTCTAAACTCTCACCTCTAAATTCTCACTCCCAAATCCCCTAGCTCAACCGAACCCGCATCAAAACTTGGTCAAACTCGACAGGCTGAGAATTCTGAACCAAAATCTCCACGACTTCGCCAGACACCTCGCCCTCGATTTCGTTCATCACCTTCATGGCTTCCACGATACAGATCGCCTGACCCGGCTTGATCCGATCGCCCACCTCCACAAATGGCGCATCATCCGGTCCCGGTGCCCGATAAAACGTCCCGACGATCGGCGACTTAATCTCAAATAGCTTCGAATCCACCGGAGGTAGAGAGGTCGAAGGTCCCGTTGGGGCTGCGATCGGCATCTCAGTGGCGAGGGCCATAGTCGTCTGTGCCGCCGGAACAGCGGTCACGACAACTGGAGGCGCACCCCGTCGCATGGTGAGCTTAAATCCATCATTTTCGAGCGTCAATTCTGAAATATCAGTTTCATTGACGGCAAGTAATAAATCTCGAAGTTCGCTGAAATTTACTGACACAGCAGTGATCACTCCTTAACAAAGCTATTGGCTACTGGTGAAGTCCGTTTGGGATCCCGATCCCCGACACAACCTAACCAATAGCTCTTGGTTTCCACGACTTAGATTCAATGAAGCACCCCCGTCAGGTGACGGGAGGTCATGAACCGTTCTAATGCAAGTGAAACAGGTTCCGAATCAACCAGAACCTAGTTATCACGCCCTAGATACTTGTCATCGCGGGTGTCAATTTTGATCTTCTCCCCGATCGAAATAAACAGAGGCACCATCACCTGGGCACCTGTCTCAACGATCGCAGGCTTCGTGCCCCCCGTCGCCGTATCTCCCTTGACACCGGGATCGGTCTGAGTCACCTCAAGGACCACGGAGTTGGGCAGTTCCACTTCAAGGATCCGCTCTCCCCACTGTACGACCGTCGCATCCATCCCCTCTTTAAGGTACTTCACGCGATCGCCGATTTGAGCCTCACTGAGACGGCTCTCCTCGTAGGTTTCCATGTCCATGAAGACATACTTGTCACCTTCTTTGTAGGTGAACTGCATGACACTCTTTTCGAGAACAGCCTGTGGCACTGTCTCCCCAGCCCGGAACGTCTTTTCCATCACGTTGCCAGTCTGAGCATTCTTCAGTTTGGTGCGAACAAAGGCCGCACCCTTACCGGGCTTAACATGCAAAAACTCGATGACGCGCCAGACAGCACCATCAAGCTCAATACTGACACCGGATCGGAAATCGTTACTGGAAATCATGGGTTTCTAAAAAATCGATTCAGCAGAACTTTCAGCGTTTTATTGTACCGCCGCTTGTAGCCCTACAAGGATTTTTCTCACAAATTCGCAAACTGCTATGGGAGAATGAACCCTGGAAAGGGAGTTTAAATTGTGAAGCTAGGTGTTCAAATGTCGTTCCAATTCTCAAAAATCAGCGCTCTGAGAGCCGTCCTCCAAGGCTCCATGGCGATCGTCGCACTGTTATTAATTTTCGTCAGCCCCGCGCTGGCCCTACCCCAAGGCAACGCCATTACCGATCCCAAAGCGATCTTGAGAAACTCTCTCCCCATCGATAATCCTGAGATTCGTAAACTTCAGACCGCCATCGAAGACATTTCGCAACAAATCCGCGCCAATCGTCGTTGGGGTGCGATCGGCGCTGACTTAACTCGGGCAGAACGAGTCGTCAAGGACAAGCGGGATATGTCACGGGCGGACAAGATGTCCTCCATGAAATTAAAGCCGGAGACAAAATCACGAACGTCAAAGTCGTTAAGGGCCTAGAAAATTTCCAAAAGGGAGCGGCTTAGAATCGCATTAACTGATTTAAGACCCTAAAAAAAATCAGGAAATTACACGGATACCCGATCGTAAGTTGGTAATGGTAAAGAAAAGGGCACTCTTGAGGTAACTCATACAGTCCTGAATTTAAGACGAGCAGTCTTCATTCATCCCTTTGCCATTCGCCCCTTTGCCACTCGGTTGTATCCCCATGACCTTCTCAACCCACAATCCCCCCCTCGTTCTGATCGCAGATGATGACAAGGTCGTCAGAGTCTGCCTTAGACAGGCTATGGAACAGGACGGCTATCAGGTGATTGAAGCTGTGGATGGCGAAAATTGCCTAGCCATGTTCAGCAAAATGCAGCCCGATGTCGTCCTAGTGGATGCGGTGATGCCTCATATGGATGGTTTCACCTGCTGCCAACAAATTCAAAAAATGGAACAGCATCTGGAGGGCAGTAGTACCCCCGTGCTGATGATTACAGGCTTAGATGACGAGGAATCTGTTGAGCAAGCCTTTGCCTCTGGTGCGATCGACTTCGTTACCAAACCCATTCACTGGGCTGTCCTCCGCCAGCGGGTCAAGCACCTCCTCACCCAAGTCAAACTCTACGAACAGCTCCAAAGCGCCAACCACGAACTGAAGCGTCTGGCGACCTCTGACGGCCTGACCCAAGTGGCCAACCGTCGGCGATTTGATGAGTATCTTCAGCAGGAGTGGAGCCGAATGCAGCGCGATCGGCTCTCCCTGTCCCTGGTCCTCTGCGATATTGATTTCTTCAAAGTCTATAACGATACCTACGGCCACCAAGAGGGCGATGACTGTCTCAAGCAGGTGGCCAAAATTCTCGATCGCGCCGCAAAACGATCGATCGACCTAGCGGCTAGGTACGGCGGTGAAGAATTTGCGCTGATTCTGCCAAATACTGATTTAGAGGGAGCCGTTCGAGTCGCCAAGGATATCCAAGACATGCTCAAGGAAAAATCTATCCCCCATGCCGGATCCAAGATTGGCGATCGGTTGACGTTGAGTATGGGTGTGGCTAGCACGACACCCTGCGCCATTATTAGTCCTGAAATGCTGATTACCGCTGCCGATCGCGCCCTCTATCAAGCAAAAGAATCGGGACGCGATCGGTTTTGTACCTTTTCAATTCCTTAAGGTTCAATCCCCTAAGGCTTTGGCTTTGGGGGTTGAGGTTTAGTCTCACAAATTTTTTCGGCGGTGGCGAGGGCAGCACTCAGGGCAGCACTGGGCTGAGATTGCTGTAGGAGAAGCGCCTGGGCATCATTGACGAGGTCATTTTGGAGTAAGAAGTCCACCTGGCGCAGCAACGGCTCCGAAGAATCCTGAGCTTCACCCGGACTGGGTGTGGGAGCTATGGCGAGACGCTGGAGTTTGGCATTGAGTCGATCGCGATCAACTCTAGGGTCGTGGCTAAGATGAGCATGAGTCCGACGGCGGAAATCGATCGGAGCATCCAGGGGTGGGAGATAGGGCGAGTCATGGTAAGCGGTTCCTAGGGTGAGCGGGATCGAAAAACGGGAGCTGGTACAGCCAAAGCGTCAGACTGGGCCAGAGCCAAGGCAACAGCACGCCAGCATTAATAAAAGCCTGTAAGCCTATTCCACCATAGATGGCAGAGATCAGAAAGATGTTCCAAGGGAGAAATTGTTTGGAGGGATGAAATCTTCGGCGCGACTGTAATCCAGCCCCGACGATCGTCGCTAGTCCCACCATCAGGAGGTCAGGAACATGGATGACGGAGCGACGGGTGAGAGCCTGATGAATACTATAGGCATGGATTTCGGCTCCGGTGATTTGGGATAGGGCAGGTTGACGATTCAACAATCGCCAATAGTTGATAGCTCCGGGAACCGGAAATTTATCATTATTCTTCTCCGCCACTATTCCCCCGCCAATTCCAGCTTCCCGATAATCTCCTGCCGCCAAAATAAAGATCGGGGCTTGAGAAGTCTTTGAAAACTTCGTCCCGAGGACGGTCATGGCACTGGTGGTGGTGTAGATGCGATCGGTCGGAATGGAGTAGTCGGTAATCGGCGAGAAGGCCATGATTCCAAGATTTTGCAAAAACGATCGCCAATCGCGTTTGAGGTCTAGGGACGGACCTAATAGCTGATCGGGGTTCTTTTTGACGTATTGGTCGGCGGCGGCTAAACCAAAGGGACAAGCGGAAAGACAGCCTACGGGTTGATAGCCGAAATAGAGATCAATTTGGCCATTGCGCGCTTTATTGGAATTCGCATCTAGGGCCGTGCGGAGGGTTGGGGAGAGTCCGAGGGTTTCGGTGCTTTGAAGACTGCCGAGAACCAGGGAAATATCGCGACTCTGAGCGTTGGCCAGACTTTTCGCCAAAATCGGATCCTCCGGAGAGCCTCGATCCAAAATATAGTCAATGGCCAAGACATCGGGAGAAACGGTCCCAATTCCATCCACAATTCTGGCCAGCGCCGATCGGTTCATGGGGTTAATGGAGCCACCCTCTGGGATTAAGCCCTGCTGAATGGAAGCGTCATCAATTTGGACGATGTTGATTTTGGGGGTCGTCGATGGAATCTGATGCGTGATTTGACGATAGATGGATTGACTGACGAGCCTGCCATCCAAAAATAAGTCTTGAATCGGCGTCACCAGGGTCGCAAAGGCGATCGCACCGAGGGCAATAGTCTGACG
>JAAFJU010000275.1 GCA_013298165.1 Synechococcales cyanobacterium bin31.maxbin.ball.101
TTGGCCATGAAGGTGCTAAAAATGACAGCTATGCTGCGGAGTCGAGGCTTTTGGATTGGGATCATTTCAGGACTATTTCTCCTTTTAGGCATTCCATTCATTCGCTTGTTTTGGCTGCTGGATACCCGCGCACTGGGTCCTCTCGATCGCTTACTATTCACAACCCATCAACTTCCTGGATTGCCCTTTAGTTTAGATCTCATCTTTATTAGCTCGGCCTTGATTTTATTGGGGTTTTTGTTCAGGAATAAAGTCAAGGTGATGCGGTTTCATTTCCCTTCATTTTGGACGGCATTGATGCTGTTTGCAACATTGCATATTGTCTTTGATGAGACGATCGATTTAAATATGCGGCTGGTCAGCCATCCCATTGTTTCACCATTGCAGGCGATATTGGGGATTTATTTAGTTCTATCAGCTTCTGCTGGACTCCAACGATTTTCCAAGCTGTCTCGTCCGCTGATTTCGATTGGGGCGGGAAGTTTATTTATTCTAATCTTCCATACGTTTGTCCAGGAGAAAGTTTTTATTCTACTACTGCGCTGGAGTCATGCGAGTCACTTGAGTGCGATCGTCAGCTTTGTCGCCGCGATCGGGGTTTCGTTATGGCTTCTCAATCTCGTGAAACGAAAACGATCGCTTTCTCTGTTGCTTTTGCCCTACAAGGCGCGTCTCAACCATCTGGCTAAGCAATAGCCCATGCTCAAGTGAGCAAATCGTAGTAAAATAGAGACCCTAAAAACGCAATGGGGTTCAGGATCATGGGCGCAGATGTGAGTCAATCGAGAACAGCGACGGTCTATCGGAAGACTGGCGAGACGGATGTATCGGTGACGATCGCTTTGGATGGGACGGGGAAATGTAAGGTGAATACAGGAATTCCCTTCTTGGATCATATGCTTCACCAAATTGCATCCCATGGGTTATTTGATTTAGAGATTGAGGCGACGGGTGATATTCATATTGATGATCACCATACCAATGAAGATGTGGGCATTACGCTGGGAATGGCGATCGCAAAGGCATTGGGCGATCGTAAGGGAATTGTGCGATTTGGACATTTTGTCGCGCCTTTGGATGAGTCACTAGTTCAGGTCGCGTTGGACTTTTCGGGTCGCCCCCATTTGAGTTATGGTTTGCAAATCCCAACGCAACGAGTGGGAACATACGATACTCAACTGGTGCGCGAGTTCTTTGTGGCGATTATTAATCATGCGCAAATGACGTTGCATATTCGTCAACTGGATGGCATTAATTCCCATCACATCATTGAAGCCACGTTTAAAGCCTTTGCTCGGGCCATGCGCATGGCCACGGAAGTGGATGTCCGCCGTGCCCATGAAATTCCAAGTTCTAAGGGTGTGCTGTAATGAGTGAGTTAGATTTGGATACAGCACCGGAGTTTGTCCATACTCCGGTGCTGTATCGGGAAGTGGTGGAGCAATTGCAGGTGCGATCGGGTGGGCTATATCTCGATTTAACCTTGGGCGGTGGTGGCCATAGTCGTTTGATTTTAGAGGCGGCGGCGGATGTCAGACTCGTGGGGGTGGACCAGGATGAAATGGCGATCGCAGCCGCTACTCAGCATTTGGCACCCTTTGCATCTCAGGTGACAATTCGCCGAACTAATTTTGCAAAATTCAATCCGGGTAAAGTTCAGTTTGATGGAATTTTGGCGGATTTGGGGGTGAGTTCGGCGCAGTTTGATATTGCCGATCGGGGGTTTAGTTTTCGCAATGCAGCTCCGTTGGATATGCGAATGGATCAAAGTCAGGATCTCGATGCGGCGGAGATTATCAATACTTGGGATGAAAAGGAGTTAGCGGATATTTTTTATCAATATGGCGAGGAGCGATTGTCTCGGCGCATTGCAAAACAAATTGTAGAACAGCGCCCCTTTGAGACGACGACGGGTCTAGCTTATACAGTGGCGGGTTGTTTCCCTGCGGCAGCAAGACGCGGACGCATTCATCCGGCGACGCGAGTGTTTCAAGCATTACGTATTGCAGTCAATCGAGAATTACAGGTCTTAGAGACATTGCTAGAGAAAGCGCCCCATTGGTTAAATCCGGGGGGACGCCTTGCGGTGATTAGTTTCCATAGCCTCGAAGATCGCATGGTTAAACATCGTTTACGAGAGTCGGAAGCATTGCGGGTGTTGACGAAGAAACCCATTTTGCCTCAGGACGATGAGGTGGAAATGAATGTTCGATCGCGATCGGCGAAGTTACGAGTTGCGGAGCGCAAAATTTTAGAAGAGCTGTGACTGAAATCGATCGCATTTCTCCAGAATTATAACTCAAATCGCATTTTCCCAATTATGACGATCGCGCTTGTCCTTTGCACGCGATCGATCGTCCCTGGTTATGCAAAGCAGCTAAATTCTCAATGAAGCATTCATCATTCTCAATTTTTCTTATTACCAATTGGGTGGATGTAATTGAGCATTAGTCAATAAGCGACGCAAGTTCATGACATTGGGTCGATTCAGTTTTAGAGCAACGATCGTAGCGCGGCCACAAGCGGTTAGTCCAATCATTTGAATGAAATCGGGACTCCATTGAAAATGATCATTCCAATCTGCCGATCGTGGATTAAACAGCGGAGTTTCTTGCAGAGTTTCTGGATCGATGAAGCTTGTTTTGGTATGTTTGCTGCCGTTACATCCTTGACAAGCCCAGGCAAGATTTTCGAGAGTATTGAGTCCACCAGATTGCCTAGGAATGGTGTGGTCGATCGTAAAACTGTCGGGAGAGTAATCGGCAGGGCAAACGCAATATTCGCAGTAGTTGTGTGCGCGATCTTTGACGGCTTTGCGGAGTGAGGGAGAGATGTAGTCAGACTCAGACGGCATGAGTGGGGCTGGGCGTAAGTTGTTGGTATAGGGTTGTGAAATCGGTGTTTTGCAATTTGGCAAGATTCATAATGGCTTCTATACGATCGACGTTGTGACGCTCTAATTCGTCTTCGTACTGCATGAGTTCTTGGTGCTCTTCGGAGCTGAGATGCCCATATTCACATCGATCGCGTAATTCTTCGAGGCGAGTACGATCGATCGTTGGTTGTTGCTGAATGATTTGCATTAAGCTGGTTTCATTGGAGGTCTGGGTGAGTTGTTCGAGGAAGTTGAGAGCGATCGTAAATTTGTCCGCAGGGAGTTGCTCGACGAGGGCGATCGCTCGTTGAAGTTCTTCAATCCTGGGTGGGGTATGGGTTTGAGGCATGGCTAAATTCCTCGATCGCATTTCTCTAAAATTATAACTCAAATTGCATTTCCCAAATTATAGCGATCGCCCTCCTCCTTTGCATCCGATCGATTGTCTTTGATTCCTCGATCGCTGATCTATAGTTTCGGTGGGTGATAGCCTGTCAAATATAGAACTTGACGTAGGTTCTGATTGCCGAGACGATTGAGTTGAAGTAATTCGATCGTAGCGCGACCTGTTGGGGTGAGACCGAGAATAAGAGTGTAATCATCACTCCAACTAAAGTGTTCTTAAAATCAATTTGGGAACGCGAATTTTAGACATATTCGATCGGTTTGAGATTCAGGTCTTTGATCAGTTGGGGGAGGGTGGTTTGGCGATGTTTGGCGAGTTCGATGAGGTGGGTGATGCGATCGACGTTGAGGATTTCAACTTGTTGGGTGAGTTGGATGAGTTCTTGTTGTTCGGTGGGAGTGAGGCGATCGGTGTCGCGTTGTTGGATGAGTGCGGTGAGGCGTTGATGGAGGTCAGTGGGAAGGGGATGATGGATTTTGTTGAGGAGTTCGGTTTCTGGGCTGAGAGTAGAGTGAGGGGGTTCTTTAGGGTCGAGAATACGGATTTGGAGGGTTTCTCCTTCGGGGAAGGTCAGCGGGCTGGTGGGTCTGAGGATGCCTGCTTCGTAGACGACGGTGAGGTCTGGCATGGGTGGATCACTCCGTGAAATGACTGTCTTATTGTAGCGTTGGCTTTGCAACGTTGGCGACACCTCTTCTTAAAGAATCGCAGACGATCGCCCTCATCCTTTGCACCCGATCGATGAGAGCGTACAGAATTTTGTGTAAGGGTTTGAACGTCAATATTTAAAGCGGTCTGGGAATAAGATTGCAAAGTGGGATGCTGCCGCTTTCCAATCTCGAATCGGTCGGTTCCAGCGTTGAGCAATG
>JAAFJU010000178.1 GCA_013298165.1 Synechococcales cyanobacterium bin31.maxbin.ball.101
GAACCCCGAGCTGAATTTCTGCGCCGAGTTTTTGGTTATTTCCGCCGAGGTTTTGTTGCTGGTAGCTGACGGTTCCGAAGAGTCCACTGCTGGAACTGACCCCGGCACCCGCTGCGATCGATCCACCTTTTTTCTCGACGACGTTGACGTTGACGATCGCATTGGTGGGGTCTTCGCCTGGATCGAGAGAGATCCGCACCGAGCCTTCCTCAAAAATCCCCAAATTCGTCAAACGCCCCAAATCTCGAAGCGCCGTTTCTTGATTGAAAACCTGACCTGGACGGGTCTCCATTTCTCTGGTGACGATAAACTCGCGAGTCGTCCCCTTGGGCTTGTTATCGGCGGTGAGACGTTCAACGCCTTCTTTGTCGTAGTACCGCACCCGAATCCGCTCGACCTTACCGTCTACCACTTGCAGCGTGACGACCCCATCCTCAGAAATCGGTGGAATCTCCCCTACTCTAGCGAGAATATAACCCTGGTCCTTGAAGCGCTTACTGAGTTCTTGAACGCCCTGCTCTAGGGTTCGGTAATTGGCTGTCGTGCCGTACTGGGATTGGAAAATGCCATCCAAGGCATCCTGTTTAACCAGGGTTGTTCCTTCAACTCGAACCGTCTTCAAGACGGGGTTGGGCTGGACTTTGAAGGTGACACGGACCCCGAGCGCAGTATCTACTGGGGTTGCGTCAACCGTGGCAAAAAAGCCCGTGGCAAAAATTGCGACGACATCTTCTTGGAGTTGAGCGCGAGTGGCGATTTGACCGGGACGGGTCTTGATCACGCGATAGACTTCATCTTCGAGTTCACGCTTCCCAGCACCTGTAACCAGGACTTCACCGACGAGGACCCGCGCTTCAGCAGGAGCAGCACCCGGTGTTCCTGGGGCGATCGGGGTTCCTGGAGATAACGTTGGGAGTTCTGGGGATTTTCCCGGTGCGGCAGGCGGTGCGGTAATCGTAGAAGGCGGAGCCGCTGGGCTGATGGGGGTTTGAGGGCCTTCGGGGGTGATTTTGAGCTGTTCCGGCTTCTCTTGGCCAAACTGTGCGAGCTTCTGAGGGGCGGCAGGTTGGACGGCTTCTGCGATCGGGGCTTCTGCGATCGGAGCGACGGGTGTTGCTGCGCTCACCTCGACGGATGTTGCCGCAGGAGTTGCTGCGACAGGTTCCGGAGTTTCAGATTTTGGTGTGGAAGCTGGGAGTTCCGCAGGCGCGACTGTTTCGGACCGGGCGCTTAGGAAAGACTGACGAATTTGGGTGCCATTAGTCAATGGGGTAAATTCACCGGAGGCTTCACTGGAGCCTACTTGCGAGGCATGTGCTGCGGACAGTGGGGGAACTGCTAGCGTTGCAGTGGTTGCCAACAAAGCCAGCCAAACTTGAGAAAAACGCCCATCACTCACGATCAATTCACTCCTAAAACACACCGACAGAGATTTTTATAAATCTGAGAGATCCCGCGATTCACCAGACCGTTCAACCCGTAACCCAACATGAAGAAGAGTTTAGAAGTTTTGTTGATCAAGAAGGCAAATTACCTTAGTGAGCAAAAAACAACGTCACGTAATTTCACGCATTTTAATGTTTCACAATATCAGGAAAGGGAAAAAGTCGAAAGAACTCGGAATCACAAGCGCAATTTAATCCGCGATCGGATTGGGTTGTGATTCTAGGCTCGATCCCCCTAGCCCCCTTAAAAAGGGGGAACCAGATTACTCATAGTCCCCCTTAAAAAGGGGGATTTAGGGGGATTCCCGTTCCGGGAGGCGATGCCAACGTGTCTGGGATCCCCACACGATGAATCCAAACAGACTCTAAGCCGATGGATTGTTTAAAACCCGATCGAGCACTTGCTGATAGCCTTCTTCGACATTCCCCATATCCTGACGGAAGCGATCTTTATCGAGGACGCGCTTTTTCGGGTCAGGTTCCCCTTGAATCCACAATCGGCAGGTATCGGGACTAATCTCATCCGCAAGAATGATCTTTCCAGCCCGATCGCGCCCAAATTCCAATTTAAAGTCCACCAGTGTAATTCCACACTGATTGAAAAATTCTTTTAGGACATCATTAATTTGCAGGGCCATCGATCGCAGCGTTGCCACATCCTCGTCGCTTGCCACCTTCATCAATCGAATCCGATCGATCGTCAACAGTGGATCCCCCATGGCATCGTTTTTGTAATAGAACTCGACAAGAGGCGGTTCGACCAAGGAACCCAGTTCTAAACCCGTCTGTTTGCAGAGGCTTCCGGCGGCGAGATTACGGACGACGACCTCTAGGGGCACAATCGTCACGGCTTTGACGAGCATCTGCGTCGGAGAGGGCAATTCGACAAAGTGGGTGGGGATGCCCTTGGTTTCCATCAGTTTGAACAGATGGGCGGAGATGGCGTTGTTGATTTCGCCCTTGCCACGAATGCTGCCTTTTTTCTGGGCATTGAAGGCGGTGGCATCATCTTTGAAATGGGTCAGCAGGACATCAGGGTTGTCTGTTGCGTAGAGAATTTTTGCTTTCCCTTCGTAGAGTTTTTTACCGGATTCGGGTGCGCCAGACATAAGTAAAGACCTTTGCAGTGGTTTGGATCAAAGCTTGTTCGAAGCGTTCAGTATTTTAACGCTGATTTGCGCCGATTCACCGAGTCAGGATGCCGATTCACCGAGTCAAGATAGAGCAATGAACTGCATAACACCCCGATCGCGATCGGTAGGAGAAAGCATCTCAGACATCTTCAGACCCGCATCCCTGTTAGCTTCTCTTTTCCCTCGGCTTTAGGAGTTCCTCCGATGATCGCACTCACCCGTTCCCGTCAACTGATTCTCGTTTCCGCCTTTGCACTTCCGATGATGGTGGCCGTGGGTGCTGTGGGACATTTGGTTTCCCTTGATGCTTCTATCCCTCAACCGTTGTTGGTTCCCAGTTTGGAAGGCGATCGGACTGAACCAATGCGATCGATCGTCCCCAATTTTCCTGAGAAGGCTGAAGTCGAACCCACCCAAACCGATCGGGAACGCCAAAATGCCACCCAGGCCCAACTTCAAGAGGGTGACTGGTTGATGAAGCGCGGCCAGTTCAAAGCGGCTAAAACGATTTATCAAGCGCTGCTAGACCGATCGGATTCGGACGCTGAGGTAAAAACCTTGGCCACTCGTCGGCTGGAGAAACTAGACAAGGCGATCGTCGCCGCGAATCTTCGGGATAAACAGACTCAAGACAAGCTCAAGGCCGAGGCCAAAAAGAAATCACTGCTCAAGCCTGAGGTCAAGTCTGCAACCCAGCCCAAACCGATCGCCAAACCTGTGGCCCTGGTCACGACTCCTAATACCCCAGTTTTGGTCAGTGCTCCAGAGCAACTAGACGCATTCCCTGGCGAATTAGCTCCCGGAAGCAACCTACAGCCCTCTTCCGCTAGAGAGTTGACGGGCACCTACAAAATTGACGACAGCGTTAGATTTGAGCGATCGGTGGACCTAACCACTGAACTTGGGGAGCCGTTGTTTGAGCCAGAAGCCGTCCCCGTGACACCACGGCGACTACCGAACTTCGTCGGCGAATAAGGTCGTAGGGACTTTCGCCATCTAGCACGATGACATTGGCTGGATGGCCGACTTTGAGTCCGTAGTCCGATCGGTTCAAGGTCTTGGCCCCATGGACCGTCACCATGTCATAGCAAGCCGAGATCTCATCCATTCCAGTCATTTGGCAAACATGGACGGCCATGGAGGCGACATCCAAAAGGTTTCCTGTTCCCAGAGAATACCAAGGATCTTGGATGCAGTCATGGCCGAGGCTGACGTTGAGTCCGGCCTGCCAGAGTTCCTTGACGCGGGTGATGCCTCGCCGTTTTGGGTAGCTGTCGGTGCGGGCTTGTAGGGTGATGTTGATTAAAGGATTGCTGACGAAATTAATACGACTGCGTTTGAGCAATCCCATCAGTTTGAGCGCGTAGGCATTGTTGTAGGACCCAAAGGCTGTGGTGTGACTTGCTGTTGTGCGATCGCCGTAGTCCGATCGCACCGCACAGGCCGCAACGACTTCGAGAAACCGCGATTGGTCATCGTCAATTTCGTCGCAGTGAATATCAATCAGCCGATCGTACTTCTGGGCCAATTCAAAGATGCGATGCACGGATTTAACGCCATCTTCGCGGGTCATTTCGTAGTGGGGAATGCCCCCGACGGCATCGGCTCCGCGATCGAGGGCTTCTTCGAGCAGTTTTTCATTGTCGGGACTGCCATAGATGCCATCCTGGGGAAAGGCGACGACTTGCAGCGTGATCCAATCTTTGACAATTTCCCGAACGTCGAGCAGTGCTTGCAGGGCAATCAGATTTTTTTCGCTGACATCGGCATGGGTGCGGACGTAGAGAACGCCTTGCTGAGCTTGAAGTTTGAGCGCTTCGATCGCACGGGTTTTGACCTCTTCTAACGTGAGGTTCTGTTTATAGTCTCGCCAAATTTCGATCCCTTCAAACAGCGTCCCCGACTGATTCCAGCGAGGTTTGCCTGCGGTGAGGACGGAGTCGAGATGAATGTGGGATTCGACGAAGGGCGGGCTGACCCATTGGTTTTGGGCATCGAGGGTTTGGTGGGTTTCGGCGACAATGTGGTGTTCGATCGCGGTGATCAGGCCGTTTTGAATGCCGATGTCGAGGGAGTGGGGTGCGATCGACGTTCGGCCATTGCGGATGATGAGGTCAAACATAGGACTTGGGACTGTTGGATTTTGGGAGATGGTGGGTGGGGTTCGGGCTTCGACTCCGCTCAGCCCACGGGGACTCAGGTGATGAAGACTCAAAGACTCAAATTCAGTCCAATTATCGAGGGGTGAGCGGAGTCGAACCCCGGCTGGGATTATTTGTACGAATAGGGTCCGATCGCCGATACTTAACCATAAGCCCTCCTCCTCGTCTCACATCATGGTAGCCTCTTCTTCCTTCGCACCTCTCTCCGCCCCCTTAAGCTGGTCAGACCTAGAATCCCTGTCTGCGGGCTTCCAGACCGATCGCATCAACGGTCCCACCAACGCCCAAGCCACCCTGCGCCTCTTTGGCCAAACCGAATCCGCCGTGCGCGTCACGCTGTTTCGGGACAATCACGCCTGGTGCCCCTACTGCCAAAAAATCTGGCTCTGGCTCGAAGAAAAACGCATTCCCTATCGCATCCAAAAAGTCACCATGTTTTGCTATGGGGAAAAGGAAAGCTGGTACAAGCGCAAAGTCCCCTCAGGAATGCTCCCCGCTCTAGAACTCGATGGCAAAATCATCACCGAAAGCGATGACATCTTAATCGCCCTAGAACAAGTCTTTGGTCCCTTGAACTTGGGAATGACTGACCCGGCTGTGCTGCCCATGCGCCGCCTCGAACGTCTGCTCTTTCGGGCTTGGTGCAGTTGGCTCTGTCAGCCCGCCCGATCGCCCCGCGATGAAGCCCATAACCGCGATGTGTTCGTCAACACCGTGGCCCAGGTGGAAAAGGCGATCGGCCAAACCCCCGGTCCCTACTTCCTCTCAGAATTTGGCACCGCCGACGTAATCTTCACGCCCTACGTCGAGCGCATGAATGCCAGTTTGTTTTACTACAAAGGCTATTCACTCAGAGCAAACCCTCGCTTTAGTGATTGGTTCGATGCCATGGAAAGCCGTGGCACCTATCGCGGCACCCAGAGCGACTTCCATACCCATGCCCATGACCTGCCGCCTCAAATGGGAGGCTGCTGGGAAAACGGCGAACCGCAAATGGTGGAAAACAAAAAGCGCGTCAATCAAGGTCCCTGGCAAGGCTTACCCGATGTCACCTACCCAGAACCCGACACCGCCCGCAAAGAAGCCCTGCACCGCGTCATCAAACATCGCAGCAATATTCTTCGAGCCAATCCCCTTCCCGATCAAATCTTCGACGAGGCCCTGCGCTGTGCCTTGACCCATTTGATGACTGGGGCCACCTGTCGGCCACAGTCGGACAAATCCGGCGCTGAAGTGGGCCTGCGCTATTTGCGCGATCGCATCTCCGTCCCCCGCGACATGTCCATCCATGCCGCAAAACGCCTCCGCGAATCCCTAGAACAAACCGCCTCGCTCCTAGGAGACGCCCAACCCGAAGCCATCCCCACCCGCCACCGCCGCGACCAAAACCCGATCGCCTTCCAAAACGTCTGAAATCTGATAATTCCGGCAAATTTTGCCTTTTCCTGACGATCGCTTTACATAGATAAAGTTTCAGGCCCATCTTCCGGACTCGTCCGATCGAACCTAGAAGAAACCAATATCAAGGCAACAGCCAAGGTCAAGCCCAAAGGCTAAACAATCTAGCTCAATCAATCAAAAATAGGCAAAAATCATGGAAGCTGAACTCGACGCACTCTTGCTCAAAATCTCTCAAATCGAAATGCTCAAACAACTCAAATCTCAGTTCTTTGATGAAAGCTTAGAACTGCTAGAAGAGATCTTTGGAGATGAAGAAATTACGATCGAAGATTGGGATTTTTAATCAATTATGGTTCGTTCCCAGTCTTCAAAAGCAAAGGATTACTCTCAACTGTTGTGGCCGATTCATGCTTGATGTAATTAATTTTCACTTCTTCCATCAAGTCCGTCAGCAAGGCTTGAAGCTCACTCAGTGAGTCGCCCTCCTGCAATTCCTGCACCAATGCACTCCCAAAATTACGAATAAACGTGCTGATCAGCTCCGCCGCTTCCTCATCTTCCAAAGCTTTCGACAATGCCTCATAGGCCCCCGAGGTCACACTCGAAATCAATTGTTCATTCATTTGACTGGGCACAGCACCCATGAGCGGAATGGACTTAAATCCTTTATAAACGGGAGACTGATCCAACACACCTTCCATGGCATGACGAATTACGGCTTCGAGTTCAGGTTTGACTCTAGGCAAGGCTTGATTGACGGTGACATTCAAAATGCGCGTAACAATTTCGCGGATTTCATCACGCTGATTAATATCTTGATAGGGTCGATTGAGGGAATTCATGGCCCACTGTGTCAGGGAACCCGTCGAAATCCCACTTCGCAATTGATCAATCACCTGCACCAAGACCGCCTCGGTCAATTCCTCCGAAATATTGGTCACAAAACCCTGGGTCGCTTGATCTCGAATCCGATCGAGCTGAATCAACTCTGCCTGATCCAACCGAATCGCCACCGGAATCACCCGCAGCCACTGCCACACAGGGATCAGCAGCAAAATATCATACCAACGCCAAAGCATGGCATCGAGCCATTTTAGATTGCGATTGCGACGGGTTAAGTAAAACGTTCTCGCTAAAAACTCCAACCCAAACAGGGCAATAAACGGAGTATCTAAGATCCAAAAATTATCCGTCGGCAGTCCATTTTCGCCTGTGCTGCGATAGTAGTTTGTGAGCAGTAAGGGTTTGATTTTCTCATTAAAAAACCGGAGTTCTGACTCAATGCCTTTACTTCTGAGATAATCCTTACTCCAAAAGGTCTCAAACGACTGGCGCGAAGACTTAATCCCCATCCGATCGCGCATTCGATTTTTAATCTTCTCTAAATTGCCACTCTTCCCAGCCACTTCAAACCAGTTGCCTTCGATCATCTTAGAGCTTTCATCTTGCAGCACCTTCAAGGCTTCATCGACCTTAGGCGAATCCAAACCCGGCTGAAAAAGACTCGCTTCTAAGTCCTGCACCGATTTTAAATACTGTTCCGTATCCCGATGGGGTTCAATCCCTTTAATCGGATCGTACCACTGCGGAATCGGAGGAACCGGAATCTGAAAGCTCACAGGTCCCAGTGAAACCCCGCCCCGCAGCCAAAAGTCTCGCAATCCCACATAGGTCATATCAAACCCCACAAAACCGAGATTTGCGACGGCGATCGCGGCCATGAGGCGTTCGTACCAGAGAATTTTGCGAGACATTATCGGTGCAGGGGCTGAATCTATTGGAGCAGGCTAGGGGTTGGAATTAAAGGTTCGCTTAAATTCGGTGAGCAGATCATCGAGTTCTTCGATCGCCTGATTCACATCAATCCGCAAGGTCCCAAGTTCTGGTAAGTCTAAGAGTGAAAGCAAGGCGGAGCGCTTGGATTCAAGAATGACGATCCGATCGCGAATCTGAGAAATGTCTGCCATAACAACCTATCTATCACCAAATTAAAAATTGAGTACAACGTTGCGGATTTAAATATCCTAATCTCA
>JAAFJU010000323.1 GCA_013298165.1 Synechococcales cyanobacterium bin31.maxbin.ball.101
GACGGGCTTCCCGATCGTCCCCCGCCCGACTGCGCGTCATCTTCATCAGCGGGTTCTGACTGAGGCGATTGGCCCCGGCAGCCGCGATCGGAGCCTGCTCTTCCAGGGAGTTCCAAGTGTTGCAAGACGGACAACGCCCAAAAAATTGAGGGAAATCAGACCCACAGTCATTACAGACCCAACGCGATCGAGGTTTAGCCATTCTTAAAACTTAATAAAGAAACAAAGCAGAACAAATCACAACAAACCAGTGGTGGCCCTTGATTTTTAACGGGATGAATTGTTAAAAAAGGCTGAAGCTTAGGATTAGAAGGTATTTTGAGTTACGAAATAAGCGATTTGATTTATCATAATGAATTATAAGACACCAAAAATTAACTAAGTTCATCGGTCTTCACGGATTTTGGGCTTAGCAAAGGTTCAAGGAGCGTTACCCAAGTTGGAAATTCATAAAGAAAAAATTCTCGTCGTTGATGATGAAGCCAGCATCCGGCGGATTTTAGAAACTCGCTTATCGATGATTGGCTATGACGTCGTGACGGCGGCGGATGGAGAAGAGGCGATCGAAACCTTTCGTAGCTCGGAACCTGACCTAGTCGTACTGGATGTGATGATGCCGAAGCTGGATGGCTACGGCGTCTGTCAAGAGCTACGCAAGGAATCCGATGTGCCGATTATCATGTTAACCGCCTTAGGTGACGTGGCCGATCGGATCACTGGATTAGAACTTGGGGCCGATGACTATGTCGTCAAACCATTCTCGCCCAAGGAACTCGAAGCCCGAATTCGATCGGTCTTGCGACGGGTGGATAAGGTCTCTGCGACGGGCATCCCCAGTTCTGGCGTGATTCAAATCAATACGATTCGCATCGACACCAACAAGCGTCAGGTCTATAAGGGCGACGAACGGATTCGGTTGACGGGCATGGAGTTTAGCTTATTGGAACTCGTCGTCAGCCGATCGGGCGAACCGTTTTCCCGTGCGGAAATTCTGCAAGAAGTGTGGGGCTATACGCCTGAACGCCATGTGGATACGCGAGTGGTGGATGTCCATATTTCCCGACTTCGCGCCAAACTCGAAGACGACCCTAGCAATCCTGAACTGATCTTGACCGCTAGAGGAACGGGCTATTTGTTTCAACGCATTCTAGACCCGAACGAAATTGAATAACGGTTTGTGGGTAACGCGCCGTTAAATTCAATTTGGTTAAAACAGAAGAGGTCCGATCGAAATTTCGATCGGACCTCTTCTGTTTCAGGTTCCCCCATCAATCATCACCCCCATGAGATAGGGCGTTCCCTTCCGCAACTGATCCGCCAAATCCGCTAAGACGATCGGCTGATTGCGATAGTCCTTCGAGCTATTGCCGTGACTACAATCCACCATCGATCGTTCACATAAGCCCTGCCGCTTCATTTCCACGGCCGCCTTAGTCATGGCTTCAAAACTATAGTTCGTGCCATCTTTCCCACCCCGCAGCACCAAATGGCAGTCCGGATTGCCCGTCGTCTTAACAATACTGGCGCGACCTTGGCCGTCAATTCCTAGGAAATGATGACTATGGCTCGCAGAGAGGACCGCATTTATGGCTACGTCAAAACCACCATCAGTTCCATTTTTGAACCCCACGGGCATCGAGAGACCGGAGGACATTTCGCGGTGAGTTTGGCTTTCAGTGGTGCGGGCACCGATCGCGCTCCAGGAGATCACGTCAGCAATATACTGCGGAATAATGGGATCCAGCAGTTCTGTTGCACTGGGCATGTCCATTTCGGCGAGATCCAGCAGCAGTTGGCGGGCCGTGCGCAATCCGGTATTGATATCAAAGGATTCATCTAAGTGGGGATCATTGATTAAACCCTTCCAGCCCGTTGTCGTTCTCGGTTTTTCAAAATAAACCCGCATCACCACCTCAAGCTGATCCCTTAGCTCATGGCGGAGAACAGAGAGTCTTTCCGCATATTCGCGGGCTGCTTTAACATCATGGACAGAACAGGGACCGACGATCACGAGGAGCCGATCGTCTTCTTGGCGCAAAATTTTACGAATTCGCTCTCGGGTCGTTGCGACCACTTCTGCCGCCTTATCCGTCATCGGGAACTCGGCCTTAAGCTGGTCTGGAGTCATCAATGCGCGAGTCTCAACAACGTGCAAATCACTGGTTCTAAACATACTCTCTCAAGGGGGGGAAGCATGGGAGAGACTCGATTGTATCGCATCAATCATCTTCCCAAAATGAACAGGGCAGGATTAGCCCACTCTCCACTAAATCACGATCGTTCCCTTAAAAGAACCCCCCCAATAGGCTAGATACAAAGCTAAATATTAAAACATATGAAAAGGACAGGCCGATCCGCGTTTTACCGCTGGACTGACCTGCCTGCCTTCGTCATTCATTCACCTGTGATAACTACAATAGGGGGGGTGTTTGTCATCGACATGGTGGTGATATGAAGTCACTGTGACAGGCCACAAAATGCTCTCAGTAGTCACGATCGATCGCCATTATCTCCGTAGCCCCGTCGTAAAAGCTGTGACAAGACCTGTGACAGAACCGCTATCTCTCCGACGTACGATCGCCATATCTGTTGCTTAGAGTAGACTGTAAATACAGCCATTTATTATCCTCATACGAGCTGAATCGCCATGACGACGAACCGGAAACTCAATCTAAAA
>JAAFJU010000283.1 GCA_013298165.1 Synechococcales cyanobacterium bin31.maxbin.ball.101
TTCCGTGGATTCTTTCCGCAAATTCATGGAGATTTCCGTAACATTGCTGAGAAGCGCCTTGAGGTTCTTTAGAATAGACTATATCGAGTGTGCGTTCACCATTCGTGTATTTCCCTAGGGACTCCAGCATTATTTCCCAGGCACTCCAGGACTCCAGGATGGATCAAAGGATGAAGCAACTGCGATTGATCACAACCCAAGCCGTCGAGTTACGGGTTCCCCCTCAGTCTTTTCCCATCGAAGACTATCTCCGATCGCCCGATCGCCTGATGCGGACGCTAGCCCCTTCTGAAAATCTTCAGCTCATCGCGACCGATCGCTACCGTCTGACGATTGCACCGCTATCCGTTTTGAGTTTGACCATTACTCCGATCGTGGATTTAAACGTGTGGTTTGATAGTACTCAAAAGGTACAAATTGAGTCGGTGGCCTTCGAGATGCACGGTTTAGAAGGGTTTCGCGATCGGTTTGACTTCAAATTGTTAGGAGAACTCTATCCCATCCATACGCCGAGGGAAGTGTTGCTCCGAGGCAGTGCCCTACTGCGGATTGATTTAGACCTGCCCATGCCCTTCAGGGTGATGCCTCAAAGTGTCGTAGAAGGCGCTGGAAATGCGGTGTTGAACGCGACTTTAGGATCTATTAAAGGACGAATGTTACAAAACCTCGTGCGAGACTATCAGCAATGGTCGCGGGAACGATCGGGGGCGATCGCAATGGGAACAGACTGAAGCAATTGAAACCTAAGAACTAGCCATTCACGTTTTAACCTCTGGCGAACCGCCCCCAACCCCCAATTCTGGGGGCTTCGGACGTTCATGTTCCCCCAGAATTGGGGGTTAGGGGGCCGATTGCCTCCCGAATCGGAGCGTAGGTTTTGCGGTGCCAGGGCGTGATTCCGATCGATCGAATTCCTTCTAGATGTTGTTTTGTGCCATATCCCATATTTCGTTCCCAACCATAGCCGGGATAGCGGTTTGCAAGCTTCTTCATTAGCCGATCACGGCGGACTTTAGCGACGATCGAAGCACAAGCAATGGCGTAGGATTTGGCGTCGCCTTTAATGATGGTGGTAATCGGCAGTCCCAAATCCACCTTAATCCCACGCCCATCAATTAACGCATGATCCACAGACTGAATCCGATCGATCGCCCGCCGCATGGCTAAATAAGAGGCTTGAAGGACATTCACCTCTTCAATTTCTAAAACGGACGCCATGCCAACGCCAATCCCGATCGCCTGCCGACGGATCTGTTCAAAGGCTTGCTCTCGTTGCACTGCCGATAGCTTTTTAGAATCCCGGACCAGGGCGATCGGCTCGACATTCATGGGGATCAGCACCGCCGCCGCGACGATCGGACCCGCTAAACAGCCCAGACCGACCTCATCGACCCCGACGACTCGCTGCAAGCCCTGTTTCCAGAGATCCAGTTCAAATTCCAACGTAGGGGATGTAACCATAAAAAGCCCCAAAAAAGCCCCCAATTTTGGGGGCCATCGTGAATAAACGAAACCTTAGGTCGCAGATGAACGGCGACGACGACGACGCGGCGCACCATTTTCATCCATGGCGTCATCCGCTTCAACGCTTTGAGTCACTTCTTGCACCACCTCAGGCTCAACCTCAGGCTCAAACCGAGGCTGAGCAATGACGGGTTGATAGTCCCCGTTCGGTGCTTCTTGATCTAAGAACCTAGGATCTGTCACCGCATCCAGCGATCGTTTAATCGGTGGAGCGACCGTTCGATCGCTGCGTCGATCAATGCGACCCCGCTGACGCTGACCATAGGCAGGGGCTGCTTCAAATTCAGGCGCGACAAACTCGGATTCGATCGCAGCTAGGGGTTCCGATGGCTCCTCTTCTGGAATAACCACCTCCACAGCAGGCGCTTCACCGGGAGAATACACCTTAATCACAGCAGAGCGCGGATTTTTCGGCGTCTGTGAGGACAAAATCAGGGGAGAAATTCCCATCCAAGCGTAGACATCCTGCTCATCGGGGGTCATTTCAACATGAATGATTTCCGGTGGCTCACTGGGAACTCGATCGCGACGACCGCGATTCCGACGCTCCTCAAAGCGAGATTCGCGACTTTCCCGTTCCGGTTTTTCCGCAGGAAGCGCTTCCTCAGGTTGGAATTCCGAAACCTCATCCACCTCTTCATCGAGGGGCGGCAGATCATAGCGACTGGGAATCCGATCGACGGAGGGTCGATCGTTGACGACGCGATCGGGAACCGTGCGTTCAGGCGTCGGCTCTCCCCAAGGAGACGGCGATCGGCCTGTTCCTTCCCGACTGACGACGCCACCCACTTCCTTCGTGAAGGGTTCGCCCCGACGACGGCGACGGCGATTTCCACCGCGACCGCGCTCTTGATAACTGGGATGCTGAGAGAGGTCCAGTGCGCCATCGCCCTCATAGTCTTCAAAGCCTGGAACCGCATCAGGTCCGGGGCTATAGACTTCTCGGTACGCTCCAGGTGGGGGAGTAGCCGATCGTCTGCCGCCCCGACCTCGGCCCGCGTCACGAGAGTCGCGAGATTCCGTGGGTTCCCCGTAGGTGGGTGCGGCGGTTGCAGGGGCGAAGTGATCGGGAATTTCTTCGTAATGGTGATATTGATGCTGCGTTTGCAGGGCGCTGGGGGCTTCACCGGGCAGATGAACATGCATTCCAATGCCGCTACAACTCGGGCAAGGACTGCCGAACAGTTCGTAAATGTTTTTCCCTTGACGTTTCCGGGTCAATTCCACCAGACCCAGTTCTGTAAGCTGGGCAATCTGAGGTTTGGCCTTGTCCGATCGCATCGCATTGTTGAAATGCTCCAGCACTTGCAGCTTATCGCGCCGAGATTCCATATCGATGAAGTCTACGACGATCACCCCAGCAATGTTTCGCAGTCGCAGTTGACGAGCGATTTCGGTGGCGGATTCGCAGTTGGTCCAGAGGACGGTTTCGCGGGCGGTGGCCGATCGGGTGAAGGAGCCTGAGTTGACGTCAATGACGGTCAGAGCTTCGGTTTTTTCAATGATGATATAGCCACCAGACGGCAGGTCTACCCTAGGTTTCATCGCTTCTCGAATGGCCGCATTAACGCGGAAATATTCCAGAATCGAACCCCGTTCGCGGTGTTGATCCACCAGCACACCCTGGGGCATTCGTCCGCCACCCCAACTGGTGAGGTGATGCTTGACGCGCTTGAGACCTTGCACGGAGTCCACGACAATGCGATTGACATCATCATTGTAGGCATCGCGCAGGACGCGCTGAACGAAGTCATCATCCCGGTTGAGCAAGGCAGGGGCACGGGTTCCAGCAGCTTCCGCGAGGACCGACTCCCACTGCTTTTGCAGATTTTCCATATCCTCAATGATCGCTTCCTCGGGCATTCCATCGGCTTCCGTCCGAATCAAAACGCCCATGCCCGCAGGTTTCATCAGCACTGCTAAGGCGCGCAATCGGTTGCGTTCATTTTCACTGCCAATGCGCCGCGATAGATTCACACCACGACCGTAGGGCATCAAAACAATGTACCGACCCGGCAAAGAGATATTTCCCGTGAGGCGAGGGCCTTTGGTGCCCGTCGGCTCCTTCATGACCTGAACGAGGACTTTCTGCTGAGGGGCTAGCAGTTCCGTAATCGAAGCCGCCGATCGCCTTAACCGCAAGGGTCCGAGGTCCGTCACGTGAATAAACCCATTCCGATCGGAGTCGCCAATATTCACAAAGGCGGCATCAATACCCGGAAGGACATTTTCGACAACCCCAAGGTAAATGTCACTGACCTGGTGAGTTCCAGTCGCTACGACCAGCTCCTGAATCTGTTCTGCATCAAAAACCGCAGCAATCCGGTGCTGCTCCGCAATAACAATTTGCTTGGACATCCAATTTCCTCAAACTTTGGGGCGGAGTTACGTCC
>JAAFJU010000274.1 GCA_013298165.1 Synechococcales cyanobacterium bin31.maxbin.ball.101
TCTGATTCGTCACCAGCCTTCGTTCTTCTAATTTTAGAATCTGACTAAAACAAAAGCGATCGGTCTTTCTCTGAGAAGGACCGATCGCTTTTTTGCAGGTCGTTGATTTTCACAAATCTATTGAGCATTGAGCCAAGTTTCAAGGTCTGCGATCGTCTCGAACTCTAGGAGGGCGATCGTCAAGGTTTCTAACTGGGGTAGCTCAAGGGTACTGATTTTTTTCTTTGTGCGGGCAGAGAGTTTTCCCACTTTCCGATCGAGAAGTTGAAAAACGATCGATCGGCGTTCTTCAGTCTTGCCTTCAGCTTTCGCCTCTTTGTACACACGAGTATCTTGTAACCGGATATTAAGACCTAACATTTTTTCTACCTCTGCTGGACTCAGGCCATTAAAGTGATAAACCAAAATTGTCGTCAACATTTCCATTATGGCGCGAGATGCCTTTGGATCTTTGACCTCTTCTTGGGAGCGGGCCAAAAGATGACGAGCGGTGTCGGTCATCTTTTTCGGCTTTTCGGCAATCAGCGCCATTAATCCCAGACCGATCGGCAAATCCCTTGCCTCGCCCAGCTCATTGAGATAAATACGATGAAACTGTTCACTGTTGAGGAGCGATCGGAACGGATAGGTATTCTTCTGCTCTTTGCTGCGAGAGGTATAGATCGCAACGCCTCTCCAGTCGGAAAATTTAGGTCGATTGCGATAGAAGTGATTAAACAGTTCGCTGGTCATGCGCTCGTAAAGTTCTTCATCGCGTTGGGCTTGAAACTCGGAGTAGTAGACGATACCCGGTTTATGATCTGGCGGCAGAAACAGGCCGTCGATCTCAAACTTGGGTTCCTTCACCGCAACCGAGTCAAATCGATATCGAGCCGCATCCTCAGGCATTTCGCCCAACAGCTCAAACAATAGCGTCGGCGATTGCTGAAATAATCGAAAAAAGAGAGAGTCTCGTTTCACGGGCACAACACCGTAGGTTTAGAAGGAGTTCTGTCAATATGTTAGGGTCCAATCGACATGTTAGAGTCCAATCGGTAGGGGGCTAAGTGCTGCATTAGGGTCTTCGTCCGATTGGCCAAAGCCTCCCAATCCCGATCGCGCACCAATTTCGGCACAAAAAGTTCACTGGACAGCCCCACGGCGATCGCCCCCGATTGCAACAGTTCAGCCGAATTTTCCACCGAGACGCCGCCTGTCGGAATTAAGGGAATGCCCTCCAAAGGCGTGCGAAGACAGCGAAGATACTTCGCGCCACCCATGGCATCGATCGGGAACACCTTGACACTGCTAGCGCCAGCCTGCCATGCCTGGACAATTTCCGTTGGCGTTAAGGCCCCAGGAACGATGGGAACTTCTAAACGATTGGCATTATCAATTAAAACTGGATTAGTATAGGGCGAAAAAATAAACTGTGCCCCTGCACTCACGGATTCGCTCAACTGGTCCAGCGTCGTAATCGTGCCAGAACCTAGGATACAATCGGGCAGTTCTTCGCGAAGCTGAGCCAGAAGCTGGGCCGGACGATCGCTGTTCCAAGTGATCTCGATGAGTTTCAATCCAGCGGCCGCCACGCAGCGGGCCATGCCTAGCCCCAGTTCAAAGTCCGGTGCCCGAATGACCGCGATCGCACGATGCTGCATAAGCAGCGATGTCCAAGATGAAGACATAGAATAAGTCCGTAAGATACTACCTTAGTCCTTGGAAAACGTCCCCCGCGTTTCAGAAAATGAATCGCTCCATGACGGCTCTAGAGTGAATAAGCTCCCATGGGCCAGTGATACAACTGGACCAAGACAGAACCACTACCCTCCTCTCCCATGATTTCCTCCTCTTTTGATCCTTCAGAACTCTACACCTTTGAAGCCCTGCACGATCGGGCTGTCATGCTCACCCCTGAACAAATGGATCAGGCTAGCTTAGACAGTCAGACCGCCCCGGACCGTTGGCAAGCCTATTGCGATCGGCTTGCCCAATTTGGTCTCGTCAATTGGCTCACTGAAAATAATCTTCAGGCCAATCAGGAGACCCAAGATTTACAGGTGCGCGGCTTTACGGTGCGATCGCACTTTGTCAGTGCCTCAGAGGAGGAATTTGTCACGCTATCGCCCTCTGACCTATCAACCCCCGCCCATTTTTATGTGATCGCGACGGTGGCAGAAGAGCAGGGACAGGTTTGGGTCTCTGGGTTCTTGAGTCACGCGCAGATGCAGACCCAGTTAGCGGCGGTCAAACGCAGCAACACCGCGATCGAACTGCCGATCGATGCCTTTAATCCTAAATTAGAAACCCTTTGCTTAGCCTTGCGAACCACAGAAGCGGTTCCCTTTGCAACGAGTTCCAAGACATCCACATCTCGGGTTGTCGATCAGGTCGTCAATCTTCGCACCTGGTTATCCCGCCAATGGGATGACACCGTAGACCTGCTCGACGGATGGATGCCGCTAGAGCCAATGCGAGAAGCTTCCGCAATGCGAGGGGATACGGTCGGTGCATTACCTCAAATTTTGCAGTCCTTGGCCCGCAAAGGCATTCGACTGGCGGACAGCACTCAGGGGCTTTCGAAAATTCTGCCGATCGGCCCAATTCCTCTACGGCTGTACGTGGTTCCTGGCGAAGCCAATGCTCAACAGGAATGGGAAATGCTGGTCGTCCTAGAATCGGCTACGAGTGAACCCATGCCCAGTGGCTTGATGCTGCGTATTCGGGATGATCAACAGGTATTGCTCGAACAAACCTTTGACCCGCAGGAGACGACCGATCGATCGTTGTTTGCGGAAGTGGTGAGCGGCTTAGACGAAAGCGTGTTTGTCGAGATTGTCTTGCCAAACGGAAAAGTGCATTCTCTACCCAAGTTTGTTTTTCAGGACATCTAGGCTGGAAGCAGAGCGATTAGATCAAGAGCGATTAGATCAAGAGCGGTTGACATAATGCGATTGAAAGTTTTTCGAGTTGAAAACGTCTGTTTTTTTGAATTGGCTTGGGGTCAAGGTCAGCAAATGACCGCGCAGATCAGCTATCCCGAAACGCTGACGCAACTGTACGCCGATTGGCAGACTTGCTATCTCGACTTTTATCGCACCAGTCTGAGAGGCCGGATTAAAAACAGCGGAACCCTTTCAGCCGCGCCCATTGACTATCGATCGCGTCTCGTCTCCGCCGAAGCGGCATTCCTCGCAGAATTTTATGACTGGTTAAAAAGTCGGGAACTCCTGGAGATCCGATCGAAAATTGCCCATCTTTCCCAGCAGTCCAACCAATCTCAACCATTTGGCCAATCCCAGCAATCCGGCACCGATTTATTTTTAACCTGTGAACCCTTGGCCCTCGCGAGATTTCCCTGGGAAGTCTGGGAAATCCTCGGCGAATTTGGTCAACGATCGTCCCTGCGCATCATTCGGACGCCCGCCAACCTGCGCCACCAGCCATCTCCCAAAGCCCGATCGGGCAAAATGCGAATGCTCGTCATCCTCGGTGATGAAACCGGACTCAGTTTTCAAACCGAAATCACCGCGCTCAAATCCCTCGAAAGCTTTGCCGAAGTCCAGTTCGAAGGCTGGCAGGTGGGTGAATCGATCGCAGGTCTTAAGGAACGCATTGCCCAGAGACTCGTGGATCCGGCAGGTTGGGATATTTTGTTTTTTGCGGGACATAGTAATGAATCGGTGCTGACGGGCGGTGAACTCGCGATCGCCCCCCAAACGTCGATTTTTTTAAAAGAAATTCAGCCGCAGCTTCTCAAAGCCAAGGAAAATGGCCTACAATTTGCCATTTTTAATTCCTGCAAAGGATTGGACTTAGCCAACACTTTGATTGATCTCGGGCTAAGCCAAGTGGCCATCATGCGGGAACCGATCCATAACAGCGTCGCCCAGGACTTCTTGATTCAATTTATTCAGCAGTTGAACCCCGAGTCGTCCACCGATCGTGAACCTAAAAATGTCTACCAAGCCCTGGACCACGCCTGCCAATATTTAAAACTCGATCGGAACTTAACCTATCCCTCGGCCTACTTCATCCCCTCATTTTTCTGTCATCCCGAAACAACGCCCTTCACCCCTCGCATACTAGGCGTCAAACAAAAACTCCGATCGCTCCTGCCCAGCCGCCGTCAGACTATTGCCCTCGGTGCGATCGCCTTTGCGACCCTGGTGACGCCGATTCAAGACTTATTTTTGGATGGCAGGCTCGTCAGTCAATCCATCTATCGTCAAATCACGCATCAGATTCCATCGA
>JAAFJU010000226.1 GCA_013298165.1 Synechococcales cyanobacterium bin31.maxbin.ball.101
TGGGTTGCAGCCTTGGAAGTTCTTTGTGGTGAAAAACCCTGAGATCCGATCGCAGCTTTTGGAGCATTCGTGGAAACAAACTCAAGTGGTCGATGCGTCCCATTTGGTCGTGTTGGCGATTAAAAAAGATATGAATGATGCCGATGTCGATCGCTACATTGCTCGTCAAGCCGAAGTCCACGGCACTCCTGCTGAATCCCTCGCAGGCTACGCGGGAATGATCAAAGGATTCATGAAGCACAATGCCAATTTGAATGATTGGTCAGCGCGTCAGGTGTATTTGGCATTGGGTCAATATATGACGACTGCTGCCATGATGGGCATTGATACTTGTCCATTGGAGGGCTTTATGGCTCCGAAGTATGACGAAATCTTGGGCTTGACGGCGCTGGGATATTCGGCGGTGGTGGTTTGTCCTGCGGGCTACCGATCGGCGGATGATAAGTATGCAGACAAGCCAAAGGTTCGGTTTGCGACGGAAGATGTTGTGGCGTATATCTAGACTCTGATTTTGCGAAAGACCCGATCCCCCTAAATCCCCCTTGAAAAGGGGGACTTTGAGATTGTTTTATGTTCTTGGTTTTGAAGAGGGCATTAACAAATAGTTCATGTCCCCCCTTTTTAAGGGGGCTAGGGGGATCGGGCTTTGTGGGTTAATTAACAGCCAAATTTTTAAGTTGCACAGGACAAGACCGATCGGCTGGGTGAAGTCTGAGTATCATGGCAGCATAACTTTCCACCCTTCAACTGTAGGAAAGGTTCTGCTGCCGCTGCTATTAGTGTTGCTATTGATGCTGCGGTCGCTCTCACCCTGCGAGATCTGTCATGCCTTTATCTACTCGACGCATTCCATTAGAAGTCCAAATTCCTGATGATCACCCTGAACTCCTGAATGGACTGGATGTCTGGCTGAGGTTGGGGCTGATTTCCGATCGGCAAGTGCGGCGCTGGGCCAGTCAATATTTAGTGTCTAAAGTGCCAGAGTATGTGGATGCTCAGCAACAGGCTGTGAGGCAAACGATCGCGCAAACTCAAGTCACTCCAAATCGCCCCGATCGGGACTTTGCTTTAGAATTCAGTCGATCGCCTGACCCAGAACCTATCCCAGATCCAGAACCCAGCGTCATCACTCGCATTTTGTCAGGGTTTATGGCGGAGTTGGGGGTGATGTGGTTGTTGTTTTTGGGTGTGTTTTTGGTGGTGGTGTCGTCGGCGGTGTTGGCATCGCTGCAATGGAATAATTTCTCGCCTGTGGGTCAGTATGGCATTCTGTGGCTCTACACCCTGGCCTTTGGCGGCGCGGCGTTGTGGACAGGAACCCATGCCAATCTTCGGCGCACGAGTCAAATGCTTCAGGCGGCGACGTTGTTGATTGTGCCTGTGAATTTTTGGATGATGGATGGGTTTCGATTAGGACGGAGTGTTGGCGGGGCGGGGCTTTGTGTGGTTGCTGGATTGGTGTTATTTGGAATGCAATGGTTATTGTTACGCGATCGAACGGAACCGCGATCGTCTGTCCCTAAGCTCCTTCAAGCAAATTATGCCGGGTTAAGTCTGTTGCATTGGGGTTGGATGTTCCCGGTGGTGCCTGTGGCGGCGGTGTATGCGGGGACGATCGGCACGGCGCTTGTGTTTTGGCGATCGCAGGCGGAGCTATCTAAGCCGTCTGCGACCAATCAATCTGCTGCTTCATCCAATGGTTTGGGCGTTGTCATTGCGATCGCGGGGGTGGCGTTGCTGATGGTGCGATCGATCTTGGGGGCGCAGGTGCCGATCGGGACTTTGGGGTTGGCGTTTGCGATTTCGGGGGCGGTGCTTTGTTGGGATGGGCGGGAGAATCGGGACGGCGATCCCCAATCGTTTTTAGGATTGGCGGGTCTGTTGCTGCTGGTGCTAGGTTGGGGAGTGAGTTTTGATGCGCCTTGGCCTGCTTTGGGCGTGAATGCGGTGATTTTGGCGTTGCTGTGGCGACGGTTGCACGGGCTTTGGGAGTCGGCGGTGGTGGCGGCCTTGGTGTTTTTTGGAGTTCAGACCTATTGGCTGATGCAGGTGCTACTGCCAGAATCTGGGCGATCGGCGATTTGGGCGATGATGACGCGGTTGACGAGTGTGGGTGCGAGTTGGGAGTTGAATGGGTTGCCGTTATTGGTTCCGGTGGTGGCGACGATCGGCTTTGGCAGTTATTTAAACCGTCGTCAAAAGCCGGATTTGGCTAAGGTTGCGTTTGTGTTGGCGGGGATCATGGGGGTTGCGTTTGCGTTGCCGGGACTGTTTAATCCAGCGGTGCGATCGGTTTATTTCCTAATCTCATTTGTAATCCTAGCGATTGGCAATCTGGCCTATCGACGATCGGTTGCGAATGTGGCACCCACTCGCAATGCGAAAACCAATCAGCTAGAACTGCCGAGCTATCCCAAACCGCTCGTCGTGTTGACGCAGATTGCTGCGATCGTGGCAACGGTTTCGCTCCTTGACTGGAAGGTGGCGGCGGCTTGGAACTTCTCGGGTTGGGCCATGGTGTGGATTGTGGGGGCATTGGTGGAATGGTCGTTGTGTTTGGGATTGCGCGATCGGACTTGGAAGACGAGTGCTTGGGGGGCGGGCATTGGGTTGGCATTGATGGCTTGGTGCTGGCTGATGTCTTTTATTTATGCCGATATCATTAAAACTCCGATCGGTCTGACGGTTCGAGAGTCGATGGTGTGGTTCGTTGTTCCGATCGCGTTGACGATTGGATCGCGAGTGAAAGCCCGATCGCCCCAGAATATGCCTGTTACACCAACCGGAATTAGTATTACAAGTGCTGCTGCGATTTTGGCGGCTGTTCCAATTTTGGATTGGAACGCTGGGAGTATTACGGTTCCAGTTGCGATCGCGTTTGTGTTGATGGTGTTGAATACTCGGGTGATTCGTAATGCGGCTTCGGCGGCGATGACGATCGGGGTTTTGCTCACACTCTTCCAACTCATGATGACCCGATCGGTCTTTGCGTCGGCTCCTTGGTTTGGGATGATGGTTTTGGCGCTTTGGGTGGTGCATACTGCGCTGAAGAGACGCATTGCGGCGCAACTGGCGGCGACTGGCAAGGTGTCAAATTATAATCAGCTTCTAGCGCATTATGTGAAAGCTTCGGATGCTTGGGCGATCGGGCTTGTTGTCATCAGTGCTGTGATGGCAACGCTGTTTGAACTGTATGGCTGGTTGGCTCCGGCTGATTATGTGCTGACCTTATTTGCGTTCCCGTGGTTTGAACGGTACCAGACGGGTAAGATTTTGATCGATGTAGCATTGATCATCTTAGGTCTAGTGTTGCGTGGTCAGGGTTCTGGTCAGATTGGGATTTTGTTCGGACTGGGGTTTTGGTTGGAATGGTGTGTCAGTTATTTTCTACATTATCCAATACTCTTTTTGAGTCAATCGTGGGGATTGACTCAGTGGGGATTGAACGATCGCTTAGCCTTTTTTGCCTTGGCATCAGCGGCGATCGGCTGGTTGATGCAAGCGCTGAGACCTGCGCTGAAACGAGGGTTTGCGCTGTCTAAAGAACAAGTTCAGATCTCACCCAACTTTCACTGGACGATTTCTGTAGTGGTTGCAAGTTTTGTTACCCTAGCTAGTTTTGCGTCTCCCTTGAGTGTTGTGGGATTGTGGCAACTTGCAGCTTGTTTCGGATTACTCAGCTTGTATGGATTCGTGCAAGGCCGTGTTCAATCTGCTTGGCTATATGGTGCAGTTATTCCGTTGTGTGTTGCGATCGAAATTGTGTTATCCCGCTTTTTACCCAATGCAGTTTTACATCCTTGGGGCGCGGCGATCGCTTCTGTCGTCGCGTTTGGGTTAGCGTCTGTGCCTTGGGTCCGGTTGGGGTGGCCTGCGATCGACCCGATTCGGAACTGTGCGATCGCGCTGCCCGGAGTGGTACTAGTGATGACGACTTGGGTGGTGAACATTCCTGGATTATTGCTAGCTGGGGGCTTTTACGCCTGGTTGGCGATTGGGGTGAAACGGTTTGCGCTTGGTTATGTCAGTGTCTTTTTGGGATTGTGGGCTTCGTTCCGATTGTTGCATTTCTGGGGATTGAATGATCCGTTGTGGTACGTCAGTGCTGTGGCCTTAGCGATCGTGTTTGCTGTGGAGTTTGATCCCGGTTTGAAAGGCGGAGATAATCGTCAAAATCGCCATTTGTTGAGATGTCTGGCGATCGGCTCTGTGGGATTGACGGCGTTGGTTCAGGCGGAGTCGAGTTGGAGTTTGGGATTGTTGACGATCGTGTTGGGATTAGGGTTTGTCGGGCTTGGCTTGGTGGTTAGAACCCGTGCATATCTTTATATTGGGACGTTGTTGTTTATGTTCCAGGTGTTGAGGCAGTTGTTTGTTTTTATTGCAAACTACTCCATGCTGTTGTGGGCTTTGGGGATTACTTTAGGGTTAATGCTCATTTGGGTTGCAGCGACCTTTGAATCACGACGGGCGAGTACGATCGCGCTGTTGCAATATTGGTCGTCGGAACTCGATCGATGGGAGTGATTAAGGCCGGGGTTCGGCTCCGCTCACCCCTCGTTGGGAGTGATTAATGCTGGGGTTCGGCTCCGCTCACCCCTCGAATTCCAAGCTTGAGGACTGAGCGGAGTCGAAGTCCGGTTTCATCGCAAGAATGAATTGATTTGGTATAAAATAGTGGAATAATTTTTACATCCATCATGATTCCAACGCTTCGATCGTATTTACTCCTCATCATCAGTGGCATTGTTGCAACCGTTTTCGCAGCGGTGGGTGGAGGCAGTGGACCTGCGATCGGACTGGCATTTTTGGGAATGATTTTGTTTGATATTGCCCTATTGCTGGCGGCGTTGCTGGATGTGTGGAATGGGGGAAATAAGAAAGTGAAGGTGATGCGACAGCCGCAGTCGAAGCTGTCCATTGGGCGCGATAATCCAGTGAAATTGACCTTGCAAGGGGGCGATCGGGCGGCAGAGGTTCGCATTCGAGATGGTTATCCCCTTACAAACTTTAGCGTTTCACAAGAAACCCTCACCGTCAAAATCGCCGCCCATGAAACCAAAGAATTAACCTACACCGCCAAGCCGACTCTGCGCGGAAGCTATAAATGGGGCAAGATTCAGGTGCGGCAATTGAGTCCGTGGGGATTGATGTGGATGGATTGGAAGACCCATGAGGCGGAGACGGTGAAGGTCTATCCCGATCTGATGGCATTGCGATCGCTTACCATCCGCCTCGCCCTGCAAACTTCCGGTGCCTTGAAACAACGCCGTAAATTTGGTATTGGGACTGAGTTTGCCGAGTTGCGGGAATACGGGGAAGGGGATGACCTGCGCTTGATTGATTGGAAGGCAACAGCGCGGCGTAATCGGCCTTTGGTGCGGGTTTTAGAACCTGAGCAAGAGCAGACGATGATTATTCTGCTCGATCGTGGGCGGTTGATGACGGCGAATGTAGAGTCGTTGCAGCGGTTTGACTGGGGATTGAATTCAGCGTTGGCGTTAGCGTTGACGGGGATTAAACGAGGGGATCGGGTTGGGGTTGGCGTTTTCGATCGATCGATGCATACTTGGATTCCACCTCAGCGCGGAGAAACGCACTTCCAGCATTTACTTGAGAAGCTAACACCCACTCAACCGGATTTAACAGAACCGGATTATTTGGCGGCGGTGAACACAGTATTGAGCCAGCAATCTCGGCGGGCTTTAGTGGT
>JAAFJU010000355.1 GCA_013298165.1 Synechococcales cyanobacterium bin31.maxbin.ball.101
GGCCAGTGGCACGGTCAAGCGCGAGACCAGTTGGTTGCTGTCGGCTTGTAGGAGTGAGCCACCCGTGCGATCGGTGCGCGATCGGCTGACCCAATCAAAACTCAACGCGCTAGAGCCAAACTTTTGGGTAATGCCTGCGCTGAAGGTCGTGAGATCATTGTTTAAAATGCTGCCGGGAGCGGCCTGGACCCCAGGATTGTAGAGCGCTTCAATGGTCGATCGCACTGCTGGAGCGATGCCATAGTTGAACTCCTTTTCAAACAGGGCTTGAAGCTGCGTGGTGGGTGTCACTTGGGCCGCAATGTTCGCGCCCCAGCGGGTTTGGCCCGGAGCAAAACTAAAGGTGGCATTGTTTGAAAAGCCTTCTTCCACCGATCGGTAATAAGCTCTAGCGGCGACTTGAGCTGAAAGTTGCGTGTTCAGTTCAAAACGGTAGGCGCTTCCGGTGGCTTGGCCAAAGGGCGTCTGGTTCGACGATCGGGCATATTCAGCCGTGAACTTGCTATTGGCTCCGAGGCTGATCTGAGCATCGCCGCCGTAGAGTTCAAAGTCTTGGCTACCCAGGTTTTCCTTCAGATAGGTCCCCGCGACCCAGCTTTCCTGGCCTGTTTTGCGAGCGATATTGTATTGTGCGCGTCCGGCGTAGAGGTTTGCACCGTTGCCATTGCCCCCATCGTATTGGTAGGTGACGATGATGCGGCGCACCAAGGTCCGACCAAAGGGATCGTATTCGGTGGCAAGGACCGGGCGGCGGAACATGACGCTGCCCCGATCGTAGTCAAACTCGTAATCGCGGCCTCTCGATAGGCTGGTCCGTTCGATCACGGTGCCGGGACGGTTTAATTCCTCGGTTTCCACAAAGACGTTTTCGCTTCCGGTCTGGACTAAGCGGCGAGAGACAAAGTAGTAGCCGCTGGTGCCATTGGGAGCGATCGCATCGCGCTGGAAGCCCTGCAGGTTGTTGCCGTACATCAGGGAAACTTGCAGATCCCCGATGTTGTAGTTTCCTTTGAATCCATGGAGCGATCGGCTCGTTCCGCTATAAAGCTGAGATGGACGGGCGAACTCCTCGGTGCGGTAGTCGCCCCACATGGCGTAGTCGGTGCCTGCATTGGGCACGGGGGACTGGCGTTCGAGTTTGAAATAGACGCTATCAATAGAAGGCGCGAGGAAATCAACCTTGGAACTGTCGCCGTAGACGGGATAGGGCTGATCGCAAAACTGGTCGGCTTTGAAGAGGCTATTGGTGCCGTTACAGGTGGTATTGAGCGATCGTTCGCTATTGTAGGCTCCCGTAAAGGCCCAGTCGCCCAGACTTCCAGTGGCAAAAATCGAAGCGCCGCCCGTAATCGCCGCGCCGTCAGAACCGGGTTTGAGGTAATTTCTAAAGCTGTCGTAGTAATCCGTGCCTGCGGCTCCGATGCGGAGCTTGAGGGTTCCAGAAACCAGACCCGATCGGAGATTTGGGACAAATTCAGCTTCGCTATACACTTCCACAGGTGTGGAACTCGGATTGGCAAACTGGGTCGCAGGCAAGGCAGCGTCTTGTTTTTTGACAATCACACTCTCCAACCCTGCGCGCACCCGAACCTTCTGAGGTTTCAGATCCGCCTGCAATTCCACTGTGAATTGGCCGTTGATGGCCCGCACTTGAAACCCAGCGGCATCGGTGTCTGAATCTACGCCGATGAATTTTCCGCCCGAAGCGGTTAGGGTCACGATCGCATCATCCTCAATCAACGCGCCTGCCGCATCCAAAATCCGACCGCTAAAACTAATGCGCGATCGGCCATCCGCCGAGACCTTTGATTCCGAACTCGGCGTCAGTTCTATTTTTGTCGCATTCGTCGCCGGAGCCGCCAACAGTTTTGCAGGTGGGTTTGGCGTCGTGTTTTGGGCTAGAACAGCACCGGGAACCAATCCGGCTGCGATCGTCGCCAGTCCCGTCACCAATCCCGCCTTCAATCCAAAATCCAAAATCCAAAATCTAAAATTCATCCTCATTTCCCCCCAAACGTCGGTGTGACTGCAAAATTCATCCGCGCCATGCCACCCGGCGAGAGATTCACCATTCGGGATGCGCT
>JAAFJU010000203.1 GCA_013298165.1 Synechococcales cyanobacterium bin31.maxbin.ball.101
GGAAACAGGTACGGTCGTCAATATGACGGATCTGTTGACCCATCGGACGGAGGGTCAGCTTTTGGTGTTTGCCCCCAATCCACCCCCACAGAACCGATCGAACCCTCTCGTTCAAACGATCGCCGCAGTACCAGTACTGCAAAGCTCCCATCGTTTGGGACAGGTGCAAAGCTTGGAACTTCAGGGTCAAAAATTTTATTCCCAGGTCATGCCTTGGTCCGATCGTTCCGGTAAGACTTGGCATATGGCCTCCTTAGTGCTGGAGCAAGATCTGCAAAATGTCGTTTCCAAACGCGATCGGATTACGCTTTTACTCGCTGGGGCGGGGTTTTTCAGTGCGATCGGCCTAGGTCTGCTGTCGGGGGGACAGCTCTCTCGGCGGGTCCAGCAGTCCTTGAGTCGCCTAGAAGGCTTAAAGCAACGGAGTGATGAGCGGCTTCAGCGCTTGATTATCAACGTTCCTGGCGTGATCTATCGGGCGGTGCGAGACTCAGATGGCGTCGATCGCCTGACTTATATTAGTTCCCGCTGCTATGAGATGTATGAAGTCTCGGCAGAGCAGGTGGTATCGGACATTCAAGTCCTGTCGCGATTGATTGCGCCGGAAGATGTGGAGACCATGCATCGATGCGCGAATCGGGCGATCGAGACCCTCTCGTCTTGGCGCATGGAATATCGAATTTGTACGGCATCGGGTCGAGTCAAGTGGCTGGAGGTGTCGGCCTCTCCGGAAGTGATGACGGATGGCAGCATTGGCTGGGATGGTGTGATCTTAGATATTAGCGATCGGCATCGGGCGGATGATGTCGTCAATCTCTACCGGACTAAGCTAGAAGCAACCGTCAAACAGCGCACAGCGCAATTAGAGGCGGCGAATCACGAGCTGTCGATGCTCGTCAAAATCGATGGACTCACCCAAATCGCAAACCGTCGCTATTTTGATGAGCATTTATCGGATGACTGGAAACGGCTGGCCCGATCGCAGCAGCCTTTGTCGTTAATCATGTGCGATGTCGATTATTTCAAACGCTTCAATGACAGCTATGGCCATCCTGAAGGCGATCAAGTGCTGAAAAACATTGCCGAAATCTTGAAACAAGTCGCCAAACGACCCGACGATCTGCCCGCTCGTTACGGTGGAGAGGAATTCGCGATCGTCCTCCCCAACACGGATTTAGTGGGTGCGATGCAGGTGGCTGAGAAGATCCGTCAAGAAGTTTTGGCGTTGAAAATCAAGCACCAGTCTTCAAGTGTGAATGGGTTTGTCACCTTAAGTCTAGGAATTGCGACGGTGACGCCGAATGAAATTGCCGAATCGGTCCGATCGCCGGAAGATCTGATCAAGATTGCCGATCGTGCCCTCTATCAAGCCAAGCACAACGGTCGCAATCAATCCCATGTCCAGGATTATCGCTGTCTCCTACAAGAACAGGTTTCAGACCTAGCCTTTAGACCTAACCTTTAATTTTCCCGGTTTCAATCAGGTGATCGAGCAATCCGTTGCAAGCGTCAACCAATAGATCAATCACAAAATCAAACCCAGCTTCGCCGCCATAGTAGGGATCTGGCACTTCTTTCAAGTCATGCTGGGTACAAAATTCACACATTAAATGCAATTTGTGCCGCTGCTGTCCCGAAGCATCTAAATAGTACATCTGCTCAAAATTATCCTGATCCATGGCCAAGATCAGATCAAATTGGTCAAAATCGATCGGCTCAAACTTGCGCGATCGGCCTGTCAAAGTCAGCCCCAATTTTTTCACCGCTGCGGCATTCATGCGCCGATCGGGAGCCGCCCCAATGTGATAGCCCGAGGTCCCCGCTGAATCACAGGTGACTTGATCGTCTAGTCCGCGCTCCTGCAGTAAGTAATTCATGATGTTCTCACCGGAGGGCGATCGACAGATATTCCCCAAACACACGAACAGTAGCCGATAAGCCATCCGAAGCACCTCACAGGTTAAACGTCATGTTGCCTAGCCTAAAAACCAGGCTTAAAAACCCAGCCTAAAACAAAAGAGACTCCTGAATCATCAGAAATCTCTTTTGCTAAACCTAAAAAATAAACCCCTACATGAAGCCAGGAATATTTAACCCACCTGTGAGGGCTTCCATCTTGCCCTTCATGGTTTCCGTAGACTTATTGTAGGCATCGCTCATAGCCGCGAATACCAAATCAGCCACAATTTCCGCCCCTTCATTCAAGGCTTCCGGTGCGATTTCAACGCGCTTCGGCTCTTGGTTGCCACTCATTACAACCTTCACCAAACCGCCCTGTGCTGTTCCTTCAATCTCCATCTGCTCCAGTTCTTCTTGAAGTTGCTTAGCCCCTTCTTGAACCTGTTGAGCTTTTTTGATCGCTTCGGTCAGCTCTTTCATTTTGCCAAGCCCGAAGCCAAATCCCTGTCCCTGTGACATATGGTGTTCCGTATAACGAATTATGCAGACTACATTATGCCACCGAATTCAGAACTCACACGTTTATCAAGTGGATTGAAATTCACCCAAAATCCGAACTTCAGGCTCTAGGCACAGTTGCCAGTTACGCTGGACGGTGGATTGGACGTGATGGATCAGGTTGAAAATGTCGCTAGCCGTCGCTCCGCCGCAGTTCAAAATAAAGTTAGCGTGACGTTCTGCCACCTGCGCACCGCCAATCCGATAGCCCTTCAGGCCCACCTGCTCAATCAACCAGCCTGCGGAATGGCTGTCCGGATTGCGAAAGACACTGCCGCAACTGGGCCGATCGTAGGGCTGAGTACTATGGCGCTTATTTAAGTGATAATTCGTTTCTTCCTGGACCGCGCTGGGATTATGTCCCATGGCCAACTGGAAGGTGGCCTGTAGGACGTAGCGTCCGCCATTTTGCAAGTTGGAGGTGCGATATTGATAGCCCAACTGATCAGGGGTGAGCGTCTCGACGCTGCCGTCAGGATTCAAGACATCCACGCTGACTAGAATGTCCTCAACCGCACCCTGATGGGCACCCGCGTTCATCACGACGGAGCCGCCCACGGTTCCCGGAATTCCGACAGCCCATTCGAAGCCTCTCCAGCCTCGTTTTGCCAGTCTCTGAGCGAGAAGCGGCATCATTTCCCCGGCACCCACGACCACGCGCCCCGATGATTCGTCAAAACTCATACCTCGAAGTTGACGGGTCCCGATGACAAGGCCAGGTAAGCCTTCATCACTAATTAAAAGATTAGAGCCTGCTCCTAGGAGGGTAATGGGAACCGATCGTTTTTTAGCCCAAGTGACGCCTGCCTTCAGTTGATCCACCGTACGAGGAGCCAAAAACCACTCCGCAGGACCACCCACTTGAAAAGAGGTCAAGTTGGAGAGGGAATAGTGAGGCTTAATCAGACAGTCACTCTCGGGTAGATGCACTGGCGCATGATGAAGGACGGAGACAAACGGTGAACGCAGCGAGGGCACCTGAACGGGTTGAGGAACGAGTTCAAGCTTGCAAGTCGTAGGCATCATATTTTGGGAGAGCGTCATAATCTTACGGTTATGGGCGGTCATTTAAAGGACAGCGTAATCAATGTGTGAGGAAAAGCTGTGGAGAGCCGCCGAACAAATTAAATAAAGCATGGGCATCACGGATCCTAAGCTAGGAGTCTCAGAGAAGATACAGGACTGAAACCGAATGTTCCCAATAGAGGAATAAACGGTAACATTTGGCCTATTTTTCCGGAGATTTTGAACTTAAGCTAGCTTTTACAGGAAAATCCCTGATGAGGACAGTCCGGGTCAAGCGAGAGCAGTGACTTTTTTGCCTGTTTCTGTTTCTTCCTCCTTAAAGGAAGCGATGGCATCCGGAATAACTTGATTTAAGTTTCCAGCACCGAGGAACAGAGCCATGTCACCGGGCTGAAGTAATTCCGGCAGGAACGCCTTAACCGCATCCAGGGTCGGACAGTAATACACGTTACTCTGAGATTTAGAAATCAGATCGACAAGTTTCTGCCCCGTGATATTACTTAGATTTTCCTCTCCCGCGCTGTATATGTCGGTAATAACGACTACATCTGCTTCCGTAAATGATCGAGCAAATTCCGGTAAAAAGGTCAATGTTCGACTGTATCGGTGCGGCTGGAAGAAGGCCACGATCCGATGGTTCGGGTGGGTACGATCGCCTGCTTGAAGTCGAGCGGCCGCTAAGGTCACTTGTAGCTCACTGGGGTGGTGAGCATAATCATCAATGAACCGAATCCCGTTGACCTCACCGCGCATTTCAAAGCGCCGTTTTGCACCGCCAAAGCTGGAAAGAGCAGATTGAATGGATTCGATCGTGGCACCTAAGTGACGGGCGACGGCCACGGCAGCTAGGGCATTACTGAGATTATGAGACCCGAGGAGAGAGACATGGATCCAGCCGAGACATTCATCTTTTTCCCAAAGTCGGGCGTGGGTTCCATCGGAGGTGTAGGATACTTCATCGACACTGTAGGTTGCGCCTAAGGTGCGATCGAGGCTGTAGCTGAGGTCAGGCTTAATCTGCTCTCTGACGATCGGACAGTCAATGCATCCAATAACAAGGTCACTCCGACGGGCAAATTCCTGAAAGACCTCGACCACTTGGGCCAAATCACGGTAGTGATCAGGATGGTCATGCTCAATATTGGTAATCACGCCAACATGAGACTTAAACTTAACGAGAGACCCATCGGATTCATCGGCCTCGGCTACGAGATAAGGTCCACTGCCTGCGCGGGCATTCCCCTGCCAAGCTGCAACTTCCCCGCCCACGATGACCGTGGGGTCGAGTCCGGCCTGGAGCAGCACATAGCCAATAAGTCCACTGGTGGTCGTCTTACCATGGGTTCCGCCGACGGAGATCCCTTTGTACTCCGCGATCAGTCCCGCTAGGACATCGGAGCGATGGAGAATGGGACAACCCATCTCAAGGGCAGCAGCATACTCAGGATTATCAGTTGAAATGGCCGTCGAGCAGACCACTTGGGGCAACTGATGGCCTTGAAAGTAAGAAAGATTCGTAGCATTCTGAGACGAAAACACGTGGGCACCCATGGACCCTAAGCGTTCGGTTATATGACTTAGCTTCAGATCCGAACCCGAAACAGGTAATTTGCGATGCGCCAAAATATGGGCGATCGCCGACATGCCGATGCCGCCAATACCTAAAAAGTGGAACGGTCGTCCGCTGAAGTCGATTGAATTCAGCATCATTTTTCCTCACACACCAAAAGTCGTACCCGTATCTTTGCGTATCATATCAACGATCGCTTTGATGGGACATAATCTACACCGAATCACCAATACTCTCAAGTCAACCACAAAGATGTAGAGAAACTGTGTCCTGTCACACAAGAAATCTTGGGTTAACAATGTGACTGAGCCAATTCTTCAAAAGGGTCTCTTAATTCTGGGGTATTTGAAACCTTTTATTCTGCAATTAGCGATCGTGCTCAGGCCCTCTGGAGCTAGCTTTGGATGGATTCGAGCAGGGCAGCAAATCACTCAGTTTTGGTGCAATGGTCGGGAGGCAATCGGTTTAAAACGCATTTTTTTGTCAATACAATATTGGCGCAATGTGGATCCGACCAAAGTTTTTAACAATTGGCAAATCTCTCTCCGAATCGTTCCGTGGAAGTCTCTTATTTTCAAGGCAATTTAGGCGATTACTCGGGGTCTAAATTGCCCCTCGAAGATGTTGACTTCCTAACGCTTTCTTGACCAGTCAAATTGCTCCACAAAAAGATTATAAGTTGGACGTCGAGACTTATTTTGAAAAAGTTCTGGGGAAGTATGGCGGTTGTGTGACGATCGAGGGACTTTCTGGGGAAACAGCGAAAAGTCTGCTCAGGATTGGCGATCGATCCCAGGATGATTCTCCCAGATTAGAGCTTGCAAACTGCGTCTCCTTTTAGGATATGATGGCTCCGTCAATAGGTATTTAAAACAGAGGACAAGACGCTGTGATTAGAGTCGCGATCAACGGCTTTGGACGTATTGGACGTAGCTTTCTACGCTGCTGGGCAGGTCGCCCGGACAGCGCTTTCAAGGTTGTGGCACTGAACGTCACTTCCGATCCCCGAAGCAACGCCCATCTGTTCCGCTACGACTCCATGATGGGTCGATTCCAAGGTGAGGTGAGCGCAGACGATAACACGATCACCATCAATGGGAACGTTATTAAATGCTGCTCCGATCGGAATCCCGAGAACCTGCCCTGGAAAGAATGGGACATCGACTTGGTGATTGAATCGACGGGTATCTTCATCACCAAAGAAGGAGCGATGAAGCATATTAAAGCAGGTGCAAAACGGGTTCTGATCACAGCGCCTGGTAAGGGCGATGATGGGACCTTCGTGGTGGGTGTGAATGATCACCTATACGATCCGGACACTTGCCAAATCATCAGTAATGCAAGCTGTACGACCAACTGCTTAGCACCGTTGGTTAAGGTTTTGGATGAGCACTTTGGCATTGTCAAAGGCATGATGACCACGACTCACAGTTACACCGGAGACCAGCGCATTCTGGACTCCAGCCACCGCGACTTGCGTCGCGCTCGGGCAGCGGCTGTGAACATTGTCCCAACTTCGACGGGTGCTGCGAAGGCGGTGGCGTTGGTGTATCCACCGATGGTGGGTAAGCTGAACGGCATTGCACTGCGCGTTCCAACGCCCAACGTCTCTATTGTTGACTTGGTGGCGAACATCTCCAAGACAACGATCGCAGAGGAAGTGAATAATGTCCTGAAAGCAGCGGCTGAAGGGCCAATGAAAGGCATTATCAAATTCTGCGAAGAGCCATTGGTGTCTTCTGACCATGCAGGTACGGATGAATCTTCGATCGTGGACGCAGCGCTGACAATGGCGATGGGCGGAGACATGATCAAGGTTGTGGCATGGTATGACAACGAGTGGGGCTACAGCCAACGGGTTGTGGACTTGGCCGAGATTGTGGCTCGTAAGTGGAAATAGAGATTGTGAGTTTCATTGAACGATGAAATTTTTAATCTAAAAAAGAGCG
>JAAFJU010000067.1 GCA_013298165.1 Synechococcales cyanobacterium bin31.maxbin.ball.101
CTGGCAGATGCGATTTATGAAGGTCGTCACGGTGAAGTGGCACCGGAAGAAGGCTACGACGGTGAAGACTACGAAGATTACGAAGATGAAGAGGGCGCAGAAGGCGCTTCTGACGAAGGTTAAACCCAAGCGTTAAACCTAAGGCTGAAACGATGTCTATGCGATTGTAAACTAGGATTTTGGAACCATGGCAGAAATTACCGCAAAGGCAGTGCAGGAACTGCGCGCCAAGACGGGCGCAGGGATGATGGATTGCAAAAAAGCGCTCAAGGAAAACGATGGCGACATGGTCGCGTCAGAAACCTGGTTGCGCCAAAAAAATATGATCGCCGCTGGTAAAAAGGCCGATCGTGTTGCCGCAGAAGGTCTCGTGGGTCAGTACATCCACACGGGTGGTCGCATTGGCGTCCTCGTGGAAGTGAACTGCCAAACTGACTTCGTGTCTCGCAACGAGGCATTCAAGGAGTTGGTCAACAACATTGCCATGCAAATCGCCGCTTGCCCCAACGTCGAGTACGTCCGCTTGGAAGACATTCCGGCTGACCTCGTCGAGAAGGAAAAAGCGATCGAAATGGGTAAAGACGATCTCTCCAGCAAGCCTGAAGCGATGAAAGAAAAAATCGTCCAAGGTCGGATTGATAAGCGCCTGAAAGAGTTGTGCCTCGTGGACCAGCCCTACATCAAGGACCAAAACATTACCGTCGGCACCTTGGTCACACAGCAAGTCGCCAAGCTGGGTGAAAACATCCAAATCCGTCGCTTCTCTCGCTTTGTCCTCGGCGAAGGCATCGAAGTCGAAGAAACTGACTTCGCGGCTGAAGTTGCAGCCCAAATGGCTGGAAACGCTTAGATTGAGCTTTGATTAGATGAATCAAAACAGGCGGCCTTTCATGGGTTCGCCTGTTTTTTTATGAACTTTCCTGAGAACTGGATTTTGAATCCGGGGTGTTGGCGTAGCCCCAAAGCGCAGATAACAGCATCCAGCCAAATAAGTTAATCCGCGCATCGAAAATCGGCACATCAAAGAAACTAAACGCCGTACAGCAGAGAAAGGCGATCGTAATGGTGAGATGAACGGTCCGATCGCGGCTGCCGAGGTGATGCACCTGGACTTGACGAATGCTGCCCGCCACAATGCTCCCCACAACGCCATAAAACACGATCGTCGCCGGAATCCCCATTTCACAACTCAACATCAACGGCAAACTATGGGGATGCCCCACAAAAAAGCCCGTTGCCGATTCATACAGCGTACTAAAATTGCGCAACCCCCAGCCTGTTAAGGGTCGTTTTTCAATCAGCCCCGCCGCAAATCGCCACTGGGTGAGGCGCAGAGATGCCTGAGGCCGATCGAGAAACAATTCATCATTCACCCTGGCCCAAATCATACGAGGCACCAAGCCTCTAGCCCAACTACTTAGCGGCTCATTCCCAAACGCTGCCGTTGCAACCAGTCCTAACAACACCCCCATAAATGCCATCAGTTTGCGCCAGCCCAGCCCGATCGCAAAGACAAAAATGACGGCGATCGCAATTCCCCAAGCATTGCGAGACTGGGTCAAAAACAACGCCGTAGTATTCAGCCCGACTAACAGTCCCAGACCTGTCTGACGCCCGATCGGATGGCGAATCAACTGCTGTACCGGGAGCGGGAGGTCTAGAACAAGGGGAAAGGGTCGGTCTTGGTGGACAGATTTTGAAAACCCGATCGCCTCCACCCACAACCCAAAACTCACCGTAAACGTCATCACCAAATAGCTCGCCAAAATCGTCGCATAATAAAACAACGACGAAGCCCGTCCATAGGGTTCCCCCTGCGATCGCACCAGCAGATCCACCAGAATGCCATCCCCCCCGAATAGCGACAACACCTTAAAGTGAAACCCCCATCCCCAGACAATTTGCCCGATCGCCAACACCGACACCGGAATTGAGGGCATCACCAACAGCCAAGCAAATTGTCGAAGCTGCTGCACCGATCGAAACAGAAAACTCTGAGCAATAAATGCCACGAAAAACGGCAAAAAGTTGACCAGCCCCAGAAGCGCAAAATCTTTCCGATCGGCAAAGAGCGCAATAATCGCCATCCAAGCGCCTAAAATGAGAAGCAACTGATGGAGTAAGCTTTGGACAAACTGATTGGCATATTGTTTCCAGAGCGCACAGGAATTTAAAAACATCAAAAGCGCGCCCAACAGCGTGTTGAAGGGCAACAGCAGTAAACTCAATTGCGTCAATTGCCAATGAAGATTCAGTGCTGCTTCAGGATGAGGATAAAACCAAGCTAGGAACTTTCGCACAACGATCGGGGAACTGAAGAGAAGTTTCTCAGATTTTACTGGTTAACCTGGGATTTGTCTGAATTGGTCCTAGAGCATGGGTCGAGATTGTGTATCACAGACGATCGGTTAGGCATAACCATCTAGGAGATCGGGCTGATCCAGGCTATTCAGAAGACGGATTTGAGCGATCGTGAAGATAGTCGGAATGATGCGGGCGTAATTCGTTGAGATGGTGCGCCAACCCAGGTCGGCCAAAAACCAAGTCCAAAGCGCCGGACCCAAGGCCGCTAAAACCGTGCGCGTCGCACCATAGCGAGCGGCAGTCAATGTCATCCCCTGGCGGGCAAGCTGCGCTGTGAATTGGTGCTGAAGTTGCTTACTGGCGACGATCGTTCCTGCACTCAACGCACTTTGGGCCACTTGGTAGCGGGCGTAATGCAACGCAAACTGGCGGGCAATCAGTTGCAACAAGAGGGGTTTTACGACGGTGCTAAGGGCGATCGCACTGCCACCTTTCAGCAGGAGGCTCATGGGATCTTGTTGCAGTTTGTGAGGCAGTTGAGACCAGAGCTTCGTGTGGGAGAGCGATCGTTCGACGCGCTGGGTGAGCTGTGATTTTTGGTCAGCGGGAAGCTTTTTCCAGGCACGGCTTAACAGGTGCAGAAAGATTTCGGCTTCCAGTTCGGGGGTGGTGAGATTGCGTTGCTCGGGAAGATGGAGGTGGCGACAGACTTGGATCAGCGTTTGACGGTAGCTGATGCGATGGGTCTTGCACTGTAGGACGGTGAGTCCATCGGCGGCGAGGAAGCGAAACCGGGTTTCTAGTTCCGTAATCCGTTGGGTCCGATCGAGATCCTCCAAAAACGACTTAGGTGCGAGGTAGTCCAGGGGATTGAACTTAGGACGAAAGAGGATCTCGGTCAGTTCGCGCAGTTCTTCGTCGGAGGCTAGTTCGAGAGCCGATCGGAGTTCGTCTCCTGCTTCAGGTTTGATATCCAAATTCGCGTCCAATTTTGTGGATCCCATTTTCTCGGCTGCAAGCTAAATATGTTCAGATTCTGCACTCTAGGATAGCGGGTTTGATGAGATGATTGCAGGCCATGGACTCTTTTTTATCAGCTTGCTTTTATCAGCTTGTTGTCAGGCAGAAATCTACGTGAAAATAATAGAATCCTGACGAGCCGCCCCCTAGCCCCCAATTCTGGGGGAACATGACTGTTCAAATCGCTGTCCGATGTTTCTCAAACTCATTGTCGATCTGAAGAATTAGCAGAATGCCAAAACTCATCATTATCAAAACCGGATGCACGATGCCTGAGCTGGCGCAACAGCGAGGCGATTTTGACGACTGGATGGTGGAGGCGATGGGTGTCTGTCGCAATGCAGTGGAGACGGTGGATGTGACAGCGGGCGATCGGTTGCCGGAGTTTCATCAGGTGAGTGGGGTGGTGATTACGGGGTCCCATGCCATGGTGACAGAGCATCACCCCTGGAGCGAATATTCTGCCGAGTGGTTGCAGACCGCCGCTCAAAAGCAGATTCCGACCTTGGGCATTTGCTATGGCCACCAGCTCATGGCCTATGCGCTTGGGGGATCGGTGGCTTATATGCAAGGCGGTCGAGAGGTGGGGACCTTGCCTGTGACCTTGCAACCTGCGGCGAAGCAAGATTATTTGTTACAGGATCTCCCCGATCGAATTTTGGTGCAGTTGAGTCATCGGCAGGCGGTGATGGAGTTGCCGGAGGATTCGGTTTGGTTAGCTTGTAGCGATCGGGTGCCCTTTGAGGCGTTTCGGTATGGCGATCGGGTGTGGGGGATGCAGTTCCATCCGGAGTTTTCGGTGGATGTGATGCAGGCTTACACAGACTATGCGCGATTGGGTCTGGCAGGGGAGGGGTTTTGCCCTGATCAAATCTATAACCAGATTCAAGAGACACCGGATGGTCTAAAGATAATGCAAAGGTTTGCAAGTTTAGTCCTGTAAGGCGGTTCAAAGCGATCGTCGGAGTCGTATGATGGGGGGAACAATCTGGAGGTGACAGATGGCGACCTTAACTTTAGAATCACTCGATGTAGCGAAGCTAACCCAAGAAGAGGTGTCAGAACTGGCGGCTCGTCTGGAGCAAGATGATTATGCAAGTGCCTTTGATTGTCTAAATGACTGGCATTTATTGCGAGCGATCGCTTTTCAGCGGCCTGAATTGGTGGAGCATTATTACTATTTGCTGGATATGGTCGCCTTTGACGAGTCTTGAGGTTTTGAATCAAAGCCTCTGACGAACCGCCCCCCAGCCCCCAATTCTGGGGGAGCCAAGCCAGAAGAGATTAGCCAAAGAGATTTTTTCATGTCCCCCCAGAATTGGGGGCTAGGGGGCCGCGAGGTTGTGAACAAAGACGGCTTCTTTAATTTTTTATGTTGAACGATCGGCGAATTTTAATCGGCGTGGGTGGGGGGATTGCGGCCTATAAGGTGGCGCAGTTGGTGTCTAGTTTGGCCAAAGCTGGGGCGGATACGCGGGTGGTGATGACCGACTCGGCCCAGGAATTTGTGACAGCATTGACCTTTTCTACCTTGAGTCGGCAGGCGGCTTATACCGATCGGGACTTTTGGCAAGCACAGCATGGGAAACCACTGCATATTGAATTAGGCGCGTGGGCGGAGCTATTGGTGATTGCGCCATTGACGGCAAATACCTTGGGCAAGTTGGCCTATGGGTTGGCGGATAATTTATTGACCAATACGGTGTTGGCGTCGAACTGTCCGATTTTGTTAGCTCCAGCGATGAACACAGACATGTGGGAGCAGCAGTCGGTGCAGCGCAATTGGAATTTGGTGTTGCAGGACGATCGCTATCGGGCCGCTGATCCGGGGAGTGGATTGCTTGCTTGCGATCGGGTGGGGGTGGGACGGATGGCGGAACCGGACGATCTGCTGGTGATGATCCGATCGTTGCTGTACCAAAGCAAACGAGATCTGGTGGGAAAACGGGTTTTGGTCAGTGCAGGGGCGACACAGGAATTTCTAGATCCTGTACGGTTTTTAGGCAATCCTTCAACAGGCAAAATGGGATTGGCGTTGGCGTTGGCGGCTCGCGATCGGGGTGCAGAGGTGACATTGGTATATGGAACACTGCCGGGAACGCTGCCTAGTGGGATCAAAACCATTTCGACACCGACGGCTGAAGCGATGGAGTTAGCGATGCGATCGCAGTTGCCAAATCAAGATTGGATCATCATGTGTGCGGCGGTAGCTGATTTAAAACCTGCTGATTATCGCAATTATAAATTGCCTAAATCTGAATTGCCTACAGCATTGCCGCTAGCATTCGTTTCAGATATCGTCGCAGGGTTGTCAAAGATGAAATCACCCCATCAAAAGCTGATTGGATTTGCGGCGCAGACGGGAGATTTTGTCACACCTGCATTGGAAAAAATGCAGCGGAAGGGATTGGATGCGATCGTGGCAAATCCAATTGACCAAGCACAAGGCGGATTTGGTAGTGATGTCAATCAGGCGGTATGGTGCGATCGGTCCGGCATTCAAATCCCAATTCCACTCTGTGAAAAGCTAGAAATGGCACACCGCATTTTGGATCAGGCGATCGGATTATAATTTCACTTGTTCTAATAAGTTTGCCCGATCGCAGCATTAAACCAAACCCGATCGTCTTACACATCATCGGGGTTAATGCCCAATTCTCGTAGCTTCGCCGCTAGCCGATCGGCCCGCTCTTCACCCGTCAGCAGCAGTTTCCCAGCACTGTCCCACCAACGTAACCAAGGAAAAGTTTGGTTCATGAAATCGCCTTGCCAAATGCCGAGTTCAACCCCGAGTTCTGGAATGGGATAATGACCCCGATCGTTTGGTTTGCACAGATGATAGCGATTGCCAATCAATTGATAGACTTCGACAGCGGCTTTCTCTACCTCATAAATCGCATAAAACGGAATCCGAATCGCCTGCTCATATACCCAAAACTTCCCACCTTTCGCCTCTTCACTAGAAAAGGGAGACGTCCGATCGCGTTCATCAGCGCCATTCCCAGAGACAAATTCAATCGCGAGCAATGGTGCAATGATTTCTTTCCACATGACGTACGATCGTCGTCGTTCACCCTCTAGTAACGGTGAAACATTTGGAATATAAAACCAATCAGGAGCCTCACAGCCCTGTTCCGGTGGCTCTGTCAATCGCCAGTAAATCCCAGAATCTTGACCGATCGCATACTGTCCATCCGGATGTAATTTATCCAACACGGGACAAATTGAACTGGTGAGCAAAACACTCTGCGGATGTTCTTGAAAATTTTTCACAACAGTTCCATCCGACTCTGGCAATTGCTTATGACCAGGCAGTTCAAGTTTCAGCGGTGGTCTTGATTGGGCAAGCGTCATGAGAATGTCCTCCCGATCGAGTTCTTCACCTAAGTTTAGCCGATCGATTTAATTTTACAGATCCGGCAAAGGCCCATCTTCTAAAGCGATCGGCATGTTACTTCTAGATCAAATTTTTAAATCGATCGCACCGATCGCAGATTAAGCTTCGATCGCCTCACCTTGCTGACTTAAAAATTGCTTCAGACATAGCAAACTCAAACTTTGTCCCACATTGATCGGCAACCAAGAAACGCCTTCAATGCGCGACTGCACCCAGCCGTCCCCCCAAGCCCACTCGTGAAAACCATCAATGCCCTGACTCAGCGTAAACCGGATCCGATCGCCCTCCAGCAGCTCCACCTCATGACTCACCGGAACCGCCCCACCTGCCAAACTCAAAAACTGATTGCCCACTTCCAACGTCTCCGGTAGCTCGGCGGGAAACCGCTGAAACGTCAGCCACTTTTTCAACAACTTCGGATCCGTAAAACAGGCTTTGAGCCGATCGCTCTGGGCATTGACTTCGATCCGGAGATGGCTGTGTTGAAAGGTTCCGAGCATGACAGTTTTCCTATGGGGGTAATTAAAAATCAACAGGCTAAGGCACGTCTTCAGAAGTCCTCTTCAGATGCACTCCTTAAGAGTGTAGCGATTTGCTCAGAAAGGATCGCCTCTAAGGTCTCTAGCGCCGTAAAATGTAACTGATGCGTAAAGAAAGGTAAACGACGATCATGACAGACCAGCTTATTCGGGCGACCGCTGCGAACAATGGGATCCGTGCTGTGGGCGTAATTACAACCAACCTCACCCAGGAAGCCCGAGAGCGTCACAACCTGTCCTACGTGGCCACCGCAGCCCTGGGCCGATCGATGGCAGGCTCACTGTTACTCGCGTCCAGCATGAAACAACCCCAAGCTCGGGTGACATTGCGGATTCGAGGCAATGGTCCGATGAAAGGACTGTATGCCGATGCTGGACTCAACGGGACCGTGCGGGGATACGTCCATGATCCCCAGGTGGAACTGCCGCTTAATCTAGAAGGCAAGCTGGATGTGGGTGGGGCGATCGGACCGATCGGGTCCCTCAACATCATTCGCGACATTGGCTACGGCGAACCCCACTCCAGCACCACAGAACTCGTCTCCGGCGAAATCGGCGAAGACCTCACCTACTACCTCGCCACCTCTGAACAAACGCCCTCTGCCTTGATGTTGGGCGTGTTTGTGGAAGAGAAACATGTGGAAGCAGCGGGAGGGTTGTTGATTCAGATCATGCCGAAAGCGGCGACGGATGAAGCCTTGGTGAGCTTGTTAGAGTCGCGCATCACGGGGTTGCAGTCGTTTTCGAGTTTGCTGCGATCGGGTAAGAGCTTGCCGATGATCTTTGAAGAATTGCTGGGCGATTTGGGATTGGATATCTTTCCCGACGTGTTGCCCGTCAAGTTTCACTGTCCCTGTACCCGCGATCGAGTCACCGCTGCCCTTCCACTGCTAGGCGAATCGGACCTGGCGGATATGATTGCCCGTGAGGAGACCGCTGAAGCGAATTGCCATTTCTGTAATGAGACCTATCGGGTGCCGCCCCTCGAATTACGGGAGATTTTGAGCCAAATGCGATCGGGGGAAATGGATCCAGATTAAGCTCTTACGCAGAATCTATATAAAATCAGTGTTTCAGCGTTCCATTTTCAAAAACTAGGCATAGAATTGGGTCTAATCTTACAATTTCACTTTGAGGAAATGACTCATGAATAAAGGCGAATTAGTGGATGCAGTGGCAGAAAAGGCCAATGTCACCAAAAAAGAAGCAGATGCCATCATCTCCGCAACGATCGAAACCATCATGGAATCGGTCGCTAGTGACGATAAAGTCACATTAGTGGGCTTTGGATCCTTTGAACCTCGGCTTCGGAAGGCCCGTGAAGGTCGCAATCCTAAGACCAATGAAAAAATGATCATTCCAGAAACAACGGTTCCGGCCTTTAGTGCGGGGAAAGCCTTCAAGGATAAAGTGGCTCCCGAGAAAGAATAACTGATCATTCTGTCCTCATCCAACGAGAGAAAGACCTTGAAACGACCGACGCATGGGGGAAACTTAAGCTGGGCAGCGGAAATTGCCGACTGTTCCCCCCATGCGCTGGTTGATTTCTCGGCCAGTATTAATCCCTTGGGGATACCGGATTCAGCGATCGAAGTCTTAACCCAAAGCCCGATCGCCCTCACTAATTACCCGGATCCCAATTATTCAGATTTAAAAAAGGCGATCGCCGCCCATCATAACATTGACCCAGACTGGATCCTGCCGGGAAATGGTGCCGCTGAACTCCTCACCTGGGCCTGTCGCGAACTAGCAGAACTGAAGCAGACCTATTTACTAACGCCAGGATTTGCGGATTACGATCGTGCCCTTGCCGCCTTTGGTGCGAAGGTCAAGCGCATTGCCTTAACCGATTTCAGCCAGCCATTATTGCCGACGCTAGGGCTTCCGCCCGCGATTACCGCGCCCACAGCGATTCAACAAAGCAACGGAATTTTGCTGAATAATCCCCACAATCCCACGGGACAATGGGCCACAGCGCAAACCGTGCGCGATCAAATTTTGAATAATCCCCACTACAGTTTGGTCGTCTTGGATGAAGCCTTTATGGACTTTCTGCCAGAGTCGCAATCGCACAGTGTGATTCCTTGGATCCAAGAGTATCCGCAGTTAGTGGTGGTGCGATCGTTGACGAAGTTCTACGCCATACCAGGGTTGCGGCTGGGGTATGCGATCGCCCATCCCGATCGGTTGGCGCGATGGCAGCAGTGGCGCGATCCTTGGTCGGTGAATACGCTGGCGGCACAGGTGGGGGAAGTGGTGTTGAGCGATCGGGACTTTCAAGCCCAGACCTATGCTTGGTTGGCGGCAGCGAAACCTTTGTTAGTTGAGGCTTTACAGCAAATTCCAGGGTTGGAGATCTTTGCGGGGGCGGTGAATTTTGTGCTGGTTCGGTCCGATTATTCGGTAATGGAGCTGCAATCGCGGTTATTACGTAACCATCGGATTTATATTAGGGATTGTTTGAGCTTTGCAGAATTGGGCGATCGGTTTTTCCGGGTGGCGGTGCGGACGATCGAGGATAATCAGCGCCTAGTGGCGGGACTGACGGCGGAACTTGCAGCGATGAGATGAGAGCATGTTGATTGAGTACGATTTAGTCATCATCGGGGCGACCGAACTCGGTTGTCACATGGCGTTGCGGGCCAGAGAATTAGGGGCGCGGGTGGCGTTGGTTGAGCAAGGGGAACGGCCTGATGGAGCGATCGGGTTTCGGCAATGGGTCGGTGGCCCCCCAGCCCCCAATTCTGGGGGAGCCGGAGTTTCATTGATTCAAAGCCCCCAGAATTGGGGGTTTGGGGGCGGTTCGCCCGAATTAGAGGCGATCGTGCTTTCCGATCAATTGAGCCAATTCACGTCTGAAGCGCTGCAACTGCGAGGCGTTGATTACCTTGCGAGTTCGGGTTCCTGGGTGAAGACGCCGAAGTCTGGGTTTCAGGTGGGTGAGCGGCTGTTGCGATCGACGAGTTTTGTCTCTGCCTTAACGCCGAAGCGACGGGTTCCGGTGGCGCTGTGGAAATGTCCCTGCTTGTTTCCAGAAGATTTTCCGTTGGCGGTTGAAACGCCCTTGCCGGACCGAGTGGCGATCGTGGGTGAGGCGATCGTCGGCGTCTCGTTGGCGATGCGCTTGAATGCTTTGGGGGTGGCGGTGACGTTAATTGTGCCGACGCCGCAGATTTTGCCGCAGATTTCAACAGAGGGTGCGTTTCGGCTTCAGATGGAACTGGAAGCGGCGGGCGTTCGGGTGCTGACGGGAACAAGGCTGCGATCGGCAGATCATTTGCATGATCAAATCCAGCTTCAGTTGGCCCAGGAAATGCTGGAAGTGGATCAGGTGATTTTAGCCACCGCTTTTGAACGGCTGGATCCGGAGCGATTGGGACTACGATCGTTGAGTGGTCCGGCGTTGCGACACCATCGTTTGCGCTTGGTGGGCAGTGTGCGAGGATCGGGTTTTGATTCGTTCGATGGGTTGATTTCTAATGCGGAGTCGATCGCGCTGACCGAAGTTCAGCGGGTGTTGATGCCTTGGCAACGGAGCCGATCGGTTCCCGTTGGTCAGCTTACGAATCCGCCAAGTATCTGGATTGGCTCCCCGGTGTCGGTCTCACGACGCATCCCAAAGGCTAAGCCGAGTCCCGCGTTAACAGGCCAGTCGATCGATGGCAGCCTTTGGTATCACTTAGTGTTGACGCGCAAAGGCGAACTGGTGAATGCGACGTTAGTGGGGCAAACAGCGGTACAGTTTGGTCCCTTGCTCAGCCTCATGCACCAGACTAAAACGCCTATCACTGCTCTTACAACCCTGACCTTGAGTGACCCGATGCAGGCCCAACTATTGCACCAATGGGTGGTGGAGTGGGAGGTCCGATCGCGGCCTTCATTGCGTCATGAGTTGTTTTTAGATGGGTTGGCGTTTCGGCGAAGACGATCGTACTAAATCCCAAGTCGAGGACTGAGCGGAGCCGAAGTCCGGCGGCAAAGTCCGGCTGGGTTTGGGCTAGTCCTTACGGACGCAAGCTACGACTCCGCTCAGCCCACGGGGATGGCTGAGACGGAGATTGGAGCCTTACTTCTGCTCAGGGTGCGGAAATTCGATCGCCTCGGCACCTAATCGATTAATCGCCCGAATCATCTCGTACAACCGCCCCAGATCGCGCTGGTTAAACTGCAACGTTAGACGCGGCAACTCAAAGGTTTCATCTTGCAACTCCTTGGGTAAGGCGGTGCTGCGTTCGATTTTGCCCTTGACTAAGATGTCGCTAAAGCGCTCATTCAACTCATGCATCGCCTCATCAGAGAGCGCCGATCGCAATCGCAACACCAACAAGTCATCCACATAGCGACTAGAGTGATACACCGTGTAAAAACTAGAAATCGTCTCACAGGCCACGTCCAGCCGATCGGTGATGGTGAATAAACTGAAGTCATTGGGACTGATTAAACCCTGACCCAATAAATTCTTTTCAATATAAGCCGCCCAATTCCGCCAATAGTCGCCGCCGGGTTTGTCGATGAGGACGATCGGAATGGGCACGGATTTGCCCGTCTGGCTCAAGGTCAGACATTCAAATGCCTCATCCTGGGTTCCAAACCCACCGGGGAAAACCGCTAGGGCGTCGCTTTCCTTCAGGAAGAACAGTTTACGAGTAAAGAAATATTTGAACGTCACCAGCATGTCATTGCTGCTGATGAAGGTATTGGATCCTTGCTCAAAGGGTAACTCGATGTTGAGACCGAGGGACTTGCCATTGCCCGCACCCTCGTTGCCCGCTTCCATGATGCCGCCGCCACCACCCGTGATCACCATGAAGCCTTGACTCGTGACGCAGGCGGCGAAGTCCTTGGCCATTTGGTATTCGGCGGCTTGGGGGGAGGTGCGCGCCGAGCCGAAAATGGAGATTTTGCGGTTGTGTTGGTAGGGCTTGAGGATGCGGAAGGCACGCTCAATGTCCTTGAGGGTCGAACTGAGAATTTTCAGGTCCAGACGATCGTTGTCGGCATTACCGATTTCAGTCAAGGTCGTCAGGGCTTGCAAAACGAGGTCGCCATTGGGCGAAGTGGGCAAGTGATCCAGTAAGCCGTTAAGCTCACCCCGGAGGGCAGCGATCGAACTGGGCGAGGGATAGGGACGGTCAGCCATTCATTTCTCCTTCAGCTTTAGATCTATTCTAACTAGAATTCCCTAGCGATCCCGCCCTCTGCAATACAGTCCGAATATCTTTTTCCCATTAACAAACCCCAACAAGAGCGCTTTCAGGCGATCCTATTGGGGTTTGCTTTAGGTTTCTAGAGATTAAAACCAATGATTATGCGTCTTCAGACATGGTTTTAATTGCGGGGATGAAGCTAGGACGGGCGCGGTCTTCCCAACCCACAGGACGCTTCGAGTTGTACCAAGCGATCGCGCCAACGACGCCTGCGGCCAATGCGCCTACCGAATAGACCAAGTTGAAGAGGGTCAGGTAATATTCAGCGTGGACTGCGCCGTTAGTGGTAGTAAGGAGAAGGTTAAGCATGTGGGTTACTGCGTTCAGGACGCGAGATGAAGGGTTTGTTTACACAGCTTAACACAGCGTTACATGTATTTTCATATGTCTTCATGGTTCGGGTTTACACCCTGGGAGTGGCGTGATGGTGACTCGGGTTGATTTTACGGGTTTGGATAGATCTGATTTTGGGCTAGCAATTGGCCAATCCCTGGTAGAAACCGGGTTTTTTATCCTAGAGAATGCGCCCATTTCCGTTCCGGAAGGCTTTGCCAACGATCGGGTCTTAGTCGATCGGGCCTACGAGGTGAGTGCCGAGTTTTTCGCCCTGCCGGAGTCGGTGAAGCGCACCTATTACTTACCTGAATTGCACGGTCAGCGCGGATTTACGCCGTTTGGCCAAGAACATGCGAAGGATTCGCCCCATGGGGATCTCAAGGAGTTTTGGCATGTGGGAAACCCCACGCTGCGTGAAAACCTAATCCCGACGGAGGTACCAGAGTTTCACAGGGTTCTGAGTCAGCTTTATGGACAGTTGGAGGCTTGTGGGCAGGTGATTTTGGGGGCGATCGCCGAGTTTCTACAGGAACCGTTGGAAGCGATCTATCAGCCGGGGGGCGATAGCATTTTACGGGTGATTCACTATCCGCCTGTGTCAGAAACCGCGCCTGCTATGAGTCTACGGGCGGCGGCCCATGAGGATATTAATCTGATTACGTTACTGCCCACGGCGACGGCGAGTGGCTTGGAGCTGTTACATAAGGGGCGATGGATGGCGATCGACGCGCCGCCGGGATCGCTGATCGTGGACAGCGGGGACATGCTGCAATGGCGCACCAATGGACGGCTGAAGAGTACGACGCATCGAGTGGTGAATCCGGACAATAGCCGCGATCGGCGGTTTTCGATGCCGTTTTTTGTCCATCCCCATGCTGGGATGGATTTGACGCCGTTGAAAAGCTGTGGTGAGCCATTAGCAAAATTTCCGCCGATCGACGCTGGAACCTATCTTCAGCAACGACTGGCGGAAATTGGGTTGGCAAAGACGCCGGGTTAGAGGCTTTGTTAGCCTCCAGCGGCAAACGTGGCCATCACCAGGGCAGATAGAAGTAGTCCAGGGCTGAGCATGAGTGCTAGTGTTAATAGATCGTGTGCTGTCATGGTTTTAAATCCCAAGTCCTTATAGAATTCAAAGCATGTCGATTCAACAGAGGTTGGATGACAGAGGTTTGAAAATTGTTTTCTCCCTCTATGCTAGAGCAACGATCGGTTCGATCGGCTAGGGCAACACTTGAGAAAAGCTAAAGCTTTGATCGCCACCTTCACTTGTCAGATTTGTACTCCTAAAAATCATTCATAAAAACCATGGGTCGCTTTAATTCAGAAGAAAGCCAACGCAGAGATTTCGTCCAAGCCTTGACGCTTTGGATTGTTGCGATGTTTATTGGTCTGCTGTTTTTCCCGGCGCTTGAGGTGATTAAGCCATCTGGGGCGGTGCTGCGAGGCTGGTTCACCTGGAGCTTGATCTACGGAATCGGAGGAGTGTTGCTGATTACCCTCAGTTCTCGCTGGATTGAACTGGTGAACGATCGTCCCGGTGCGCGCGATTCAAAACTGTTGGCAACGCTGCTGGCACAGATTGCAGGTTGGTTTGGTCTGTTGGGGATTTTGTATCCGTTGATTATGGCCTGTACTGAATTTTTCTCAAAGTTACAGAAGTAGTGGAACGCCCCCCAGACACCAATTCTGGGGGAGTAAAAGAAACGATGGATTTAGCGTTGAAGGAATGGGCGATCGCGATCGAAGCGCTGTCTACAGGTGAGACGGTGATGCTGTTGCGAAAAGGTGGCATTCGGGAGGCGAAGTTTGGGATTAATGGCCCTGATTTTTGGCTCTACCCAACCTACGAACACCAGAAGCCGGAGTTGTTGAAGCCTGACTATGCGGGTCGGGTGACTCCAGTAGTGTCCGGTTGGCATCCGACGATCGTTCCAATTCAGGCTTGGGCGACGGTGACGCACGAGTTTGAACTCACAGAACAAGTGCAGCTTGATGCGCTTTCGCCGTTTCACATTTGGAATGAGCAGTTTGCCGAAATGCGCCTGAAATGGAAACCTCGTTCGCCGTTGACGGTTTTGCTATTGCGGGTGTTTCGGTTGGCGAATCCATTGGAGATCCCGTTTGATGCGTCCTATGGTGGGTGCCGATCGTGGACTCGATTGTTGGGAGAGATGGAGCGATCGGCTTCGGTGCCTGCGCTGAGCGATGCGGCTTATGAGGCGATCGTGAGTCAGATCGCTCTGAATCTTAACTGATGTGAAGTTTAAGGATTTATTCAGCGCATCATATTGTGTTTGGAACCACGGAGACATTTGGCTTCGATCTCAGCCAAATTTGTCATCTGGCTTTTATCCACATCAGCATACAAAATTTTCGCAATCGCTTGCACATGTTCATCAAGTTGTACTTTATCGGTTGGGGTCATGGCCTGACACTCCGCAACAGGGATTTGGACCTTAATTATATAAGACTTGTCTTTCGACTCAAAAGGATGACATGCTCCCAAGAGGATGAACGGCGTAAAGCTCAAAAAGATGAGTTCCCAGAAGATGAATTGCCGTTACTTTGGATTTTAGCAGCAACGACTTCCAAGCCATTACTCAAAGATGGCAATGTAGCCTTAAAACCAGGCTGGCGATCGGATAATGGTATTTTCGATAAGCTCTAGTTGTTTACTTAGTAGGTGCGATCGTTGTATCCAGAGATGAGATTTCAATACTTTCTGGTTCTATAAGAGTTGATGACACTTTTGTACTAGCATCATTTCAATCTTAGGTAGCATCTCTTGAAGATAGTCATACTCATCGCCTGCGTATTGGACTAAATTAAAATTAGCTTGAATTGTTTTTAGAAAGTTTGTGATTGTTTCTGGTTCGCGAGTGTTTAGAACATACCAATATACATTTTTTAGTACTGGATAGAGATCTTCTCGATCATGAAGTCGAGCAGGAGATAAATTGGCAAAACCTGGAAAAGGATTTACAAAAATACATGCTGTAATGTTCCTGAAAATCGTCTTTATATTAATATCTACGTTAGACGCCGTTGCTATCACAATATGTATAACTAAGGAATAATGCTTTAAACATTTTTGGTATGCAATTACATTTTCAGTAATACCTGATACTCCTTTCATTATATATGCTTTTTGCTGCTCTCCTCCAGTTAGCCCTAGTTTGTGTACTTCCTTTCCCAGACTGTCAATATATACACCATCTTGATTCCTGAAGTCCATATGACTTTGAAATATTGAAGATTCATATTTATTCTCAATAATTCCCAGATTTAACTTTCTACAATGGTGTGACTGGTCATTGATGAATATTTTAGCATGAATCTTATTATTTTCTTTATCAAGCAATAGTGACGTATCTTCTAAGAAGGTTAGATTAAATTTTGGAAATAAACACTTTGCAAATTCATAGTGAGAAAATCCAGCCATGTATGTTATGAAGTCGCTTTCTGCTTCAGCAAATTCTCGCCTTTTTAAAAGTGCCTCCTCAAGTATTTCAGGAGTGGGTTTTCTACACTGATTAACGATCTCTACAAATTTTGTATTCATCATTTTTTAGGTATTGAAAAGGTTTGTACTCGATTTTCAAGTTTTTTGGATAAAAGTTTCCAAAAGCATGACTTGGGCAGCGGTTAGGGTGAGGTCTGGGAAGGCTAAAGAGAGGAGTTGTTCATCATTTCGAAACCGCTTAACTTCGTATTCTCCATCGATGAGATTCGCGATCGTAACGGTCGGCTGCTTTGGGTTTCCAATATGGCGATGGCCACCTAACCCTGCGTAATCAATGATCCAATATTCAGGAATCCCGATCGCTTCATAGGCGGCCAGTTTGACCTCGTAATCATCCTGCCAATTACTCGAAACCACTTCGATCGCGAGTTTGATAGATGCGCCATTTGTGAGAATCGATCCGCTTTCCCACCGAGTCTCATTCACTAAGGCGTCCTCATCCAAAACAATGACATCAGGTTCATACCCTGAATCGTCTGGCAATTTAATTAAGCATTCTTTAGGGATGAAGTAGGGAAATTTTGCCCGTCTAATCTCAAATGCCAGTTCCTCGTGGTTAAACCCTGCGATCTTGGAGTGTTTTCCTCTTGGTTTCGGCATTTCGACAATCACTCCACGTCTTAGCTCGTAACGAACGGTTGAATTTTCTGGATACCAGTCCACGAATTCGTCAAAGGTGACAGGATTCGGTACGGGGTGAACGGGTTTTGTGAATTGTTCGGCTACAAGGGTCATGGTTGCGATCGACTCCTCAAAGGGTGTAATCCTGAGCGAAACGGGTTCTCCCTCGAACTCGCTAAGAAGATACTCCCTATCATAACCTTGCCTGTAGATCGTCGGGGTTTGAAGTTCCGATCGAGATTTTCGTGCAAAATCGAAACTTGGGGCTATCTTGGTAGGCACCTGATACTTTGCGCTAGATATAGCGTTTTTTCAGGATTGCATCTCTGTTTGAAACACTTTTTGACACCACCGCGTGATAATCCCCAGGTCTGTCCTATGCTATTGCTCTCTTCATTGCTGCGTCACGTGCTTCCAAAAACCTTAGGACTACTGCTGGTTTTGGGCGGAGTCCTGACGATCGGCGATCGGGTCAGTGCGATGACGATCGAAGGCTGGAAGTACGACCCAGAGAAGGGTCAGGTAGAATTTGAAATCGAAGATGGCGTGAAGCCGCGTCACTTCTTGATGGCTCAGCCCGCTCGTATTGTGGTGGATTTGCAAGACACGCAGATGGGCAGTGCGCCCGCTCAAATGACCTACACCTCAGGTCCCATTCAACGCATTACGGTAGAACAGCTTCAGCCTCAGCTTACGCGGGTGACGTTGTTTATGTTTCCCAGCACAGTCTTTGCGAAGGGACAGGTCGCGATCGATCGGGTCGGCGATGGCAATCGAGGGACCAGTGATGTCTGGACCCTAAGACCTTTGCTGAAAGGAATGGAATCAAAGGCTACAGCGACGAATCCAGTCGTGCCGTCAACGCCAGCACTATCTCCAGCACCGTTATTACAAATCAAAACGCAAACACAAACCTTAACGCAAACGCAGCCACCTGTTTCGCAAACCATTCCGATCGCAGTTCCCGCTCCAAAACCTGAAACGCCGATCGCTTCTCGACTTTCTGCGATTAAGCCTGCAACCCCGCCTCAATTGGAAGATATGCCACCTGGAATGGCGGCGGCCATTCAACCGGGCGTTCCTGCGATCGTGAAGCCGATCGTCCAAGTTTCGCCGCTACCCGCTAAATTGGAGACGGTGAAACCGGAGGCTGTGAAACCTGAGGTCAAACCGGAAGCTGTAAAGCCTGAAGTGAAGCCTGCTGTGCCGAATTTGCCAGTTGCAAAAGTTGAAGCGCCTAAAGTTGAAACCCCTAAGCCTGTAGCATTGCCACCGCAAGCAATAAAACCTGCACCTGTTCAGCCCATCGCGGTTCCGATCGCACCGCCTTCCGTCAGTACCTTATTCCCTCCAGCAACAGAAGCGCCTGTTTCGGTTAGCATTCCGATCGCCGTTCCAGCACCACAAGTTATTGCTAAGGCGGAAAACATTGTGTTGCCGGATAGTTTGCCAACGTTAGCGCCGACGGCACCACAACCGAGTACTGTTTCAGTGCCACCGCTGTCTACGATTCCGGCGGTCCCGGCACCTGCTATGACACCTGTGGCTTCTCCAACGGCGCAACCGATGGTGTTACCGAAGACAGTTCCTAGCCAATCGCCTAGCAGTTCTTTCCCATTGCCCGATCGACTTCCTCAAGCATCACCCAAGCCGACACAATCTGTTGTCCCCCAGATTTCACCTCAGGTTGCGCCGCAGTCCTCTTTCCCATTACCCGATCGGATGCCCACGGTATTGCCAAATCAACCTGCACCGATGCCTCAGCAGCCGAGTATTTTTCCTGCAGCAGGCATTGCTCAACCCGTCGATCGCAATCCGATCGCGTCCAATCCTGCGACAGTTCAGCCTAATGTGATTAGCTTTGGTCAACCTCTGGTGACAAGCGTTCCACCCGCTACTGTGATGACACCGCCATCTTCATCGTTTAGTCCGTCTTCGACAGGTCCGATCGTGGTGCAAAGTTCTAATGATGGTCGGGTGGGACTTCCGGCTGGAACGGTGTTGATGGTTCGGTATACGGGGATTTCGCCGATTAGTGTGAAGGGTGAATCGCGCAAGGAGATTTTGACATTGCAGTCTGCGATTCGCGATCGCAATGGTGCGATTTTGGCTCCCGAAGGAACGACGATTTATGGTGCGTTTGTCGGGAAAGAGAATCGCTTTGTGGCGCAGTCGATCGTTTTACAAGGTCAAACCATTGCCCTCGTCGCTGAGACCCCAGATCTCGGAGGTGCGCGTAATCCTTCTGAGCGGAGTTTGCTTCAGAACTCTGGACTTGGGCTTTTGGCAGGTGTGTTAGTGGGAGGATTGAGTGGTGGAAATGCAGTGGGCGGTGCGGCTGCTGGGGCGATCGTGTCCTATGTCACAGCTCCTAAATCGGCGACCATTCAACCGGGACAGACGTTGGAACTGAAGTTAACGCAAGATTGGATTATTCCCTTTGGGGCGTCGGTGTCGCAGGCGGTGGGGGGTTAGAGATTCGAGGAGGGGATGAGTTTTGTTGAGTCATGCCATAATGAGAAAGTCTGCACTTGTGGTAGAGAGATTTCCCATGGTTCAACTGTCAGAACAGCCGATCACAAATTCACCCGTTTCTAAAATCCAAACCGATCGATGGGTCGATGCAACTTGGGATGAGTTTTTGTATGCATCAGAACTTCCTGAGTTTGCAAAGGCAAAGGCTTATTTTTTTAATCAACAAATGAGGATCGAGACGATGGGGGTTGGGGCGAACCATGCTCGGGATAATACCTTGTTGGTGTTTATGATTAATTTGTTTTGCACGATCGCAGATATTTCTTTAGATGGTTTAACCAATGCCAGCTATCGATCGGTTCGCCATCGGGAAGCTCAGCCGGACCTTTCCTATTACATTGGCGATCGATCGAGTCTGACGCCGACGGGCAGTTCTATTGTGGATCTCGACCAATGCCCTAAACCGGATTTAGCAATTGAGGTTTCAGATTCATCTCTAGCTGAAGATCTCGGTAAAAAACGTCTTTTGTATGAAACGATCGGCATTGCGGAGTATTGGGTGATTGATGTAGAGCGATCGACTATTACGGCCTTTGCGATCGAGACTCCCGGTAGCCAACAAATTCAAAGTTCACGAGTTTTACCAGGACTATCATTCCAAATATTAGAGGAAGCGCTTCAACTTAGCCGATCGCAAAATCAATCTCAAGTGGGGCGCTGGCTGATGCAACAGTTTCAATCGGTATAGTGACGATCGATCGGGTGACAGAAGGGTTGTCACGCTTGCATTCAGTATATTCAGTGATACAAATCGAGTGTGCGACGATCGCAGTCCGATTGTTGGGCTTGTATTCAGCATATTCAGCCGTGCAAATCGAATGTGCGACGATCGCAGTTCGATTGTTGGGCTTGCATTCAGTATATTTGGCGGTGAATGAAGCTTTGTGAGGGGTGCGAATTGAGTTGTCAGGGGCGACACTGACGATGCGTTGCCAACGATTTGGGACAGGTTGAAGATTTTCCTCTTTGGGGTGGGTATACATAAGGGTGTAACGATCGTAAATCTCTGGAGAGATGGACTGGGGAGAACGATCGTCAATCTTCCATCTATAACGTAGCTAAGATCATGCAACCTCAACCTAGCGGTCAACCTCTCGATATTGCGAAAGATCTCAATAAGTTGGGAATAACCTACTACTGTGAGGGACGCTATGATGAAGCTCTACCGTTATTTGAACAGACATTACAAATTAGGAAGTCAGAATTGGGCGATCGACATCCCGATACCGCTACAAGTATGAATAATTTGGCAGGATTGTACTCATCAATGGGCCAGCACGATCGGGCATTGCCATTGTATGAATCCGCATTGGAAATCAGGAAATCGGAGTTAGGCGATCAGCATCCCGATACTGCAACAAGTCTGAATGATTTGGCCGTATTATACTCATCAATAGGCCAGTACGATCGGGCATTATCATTGTATGAATCCGCATTGGAAATCAATAAATCGGAGTTAGGCGATCGACATCCTGAGACCGCAATAAGTATGAATAATTTGGCATTATTATACTCATCAATGGGTCAGTATGATCGAGCTTTACCGTTGTACGAAGTCGCGTTGCAAATCAGGAAATCGGAGTTAGGTGATCGCCATCCCGATACCGCAACGAGCCTAAATAGTTTGGCAGGATTATACTTATCAATGGGACAGCACGATCGGGCATTGCCGTTGTATGAATCCGCATTGGAAATCAGGAAATCGGCGTTAGGTGATCGGCATCCCGATACCGCAACGAGTATGAATGATTTGGCAGTGTTGTACTCATCAATGGGGCAGGATGATCGGGCCTTGCCGTTGTATGAATCCGCATTAGAAATCAGTAAATCGGCATTAGGAGATCAACATCCCGATACCATAACTAGTATGAATACTTTGGGATCATTATATAGATCGATGGGGCAGTACGATCGGGCATTGCCATTATATGAATCCATACTGGAAATCTATAAATTAAAATTAGGCGATCGGCATCCTGATATTGCAACGAGAATGAATTATTTAGCAGGATTATACTCATCAGTGAGGCAATATGATCGAGCTTTATCGCTGTATGAAGTTGCATTGGAAATCAGGAAGTCGGAATTAGGCGATCGGCATCCCGATGTCGCTCAGAGTTTGAATAATTTAGCAACCTTGTATCAATCGATGGGCCAGTACGATCTAGCCTTACCTTTGTATGAAGGCGCGTTGGAAATCTGGAAATCGGAGTTAGGCGATCGTCATCCTGATACCGCAACAAGTCTTTTTAATCTTGCAGCACTCTACTACGACATACAGCAGTATCATCAAGCTCTGTCATTCATTCAACAATCACTCCAAATTTATATCCCAATGCTAGGGGAAGATCATCCAGCAACTCAAAGCGCAATGAGTTGGCTTCAATTAATCCAACATCAATTTAAGAAAGAGGAGAGTATTCAGTATTTAATTCAAGAAAATGTAATTCTACAAGCCATTCATCTACTCGAAAAAACCCTCGGAGTAAATCATTCAATTACTCAAGCTAAGAGACAGGAACTCGATCAATTACGCGAGAAGATGAGGAATTAAAACTTGACAATGTTAAATTGATGAGAGGCGATTTGGGATCGATCGAGATGCGATCCCCCTAACCCCCTTGGGAAGGGGGAACCGAGCCAAAAGAATTGAGAATAATGAATTGGGAATGGAGAATTTAGAAGGAAACGATATAATCAAAGCAGTTGTTTAACTTCTTCCACATTATGGAAATAACACTGCTAACGATCGAACAAATGCACGATCGCTATCCCAATCAATGGCTCCTCGTCGCCAACCCCAAAACCGACGAAAACCTCGAACTCCTCGAAGGCGAAGTCATCGCGCACTCCACCGATTGCGACCACATCTACACCACAATCGCCCGTGAAAGAAAAACCCGCACCGGAAACCTCTCGATCGAATACACCGGAACCATCCCCGACAACTTCGCCTTCATTCTATAACCATGTCCCGCTTCATTCATCGTCCTCAAACGATCGCGATTGACGACTGTGACGCACATGTAGAACAGAAACGCGATCATCTTCAACAACATATAAAATTCGGTACTTCGATCGCTTCCCATCGTCAATTGCGATTGATTACCGAGATGGGATATTAAACTTCTGACGTAAACTCTCGAACGCCTCATCCACCGGAATTCCCTCACCCCGATGACCTTCGGTCGGTCGTAAACCATCGAACGACGCCAATCCCTTCTGAATCCCCAACACCGTCTCAAGGTATTCCACCCGATCCAGGAGCGCCTGACGATTAACCATGGGCAGACTCTCTTGAGCCGATCGACCCTTCAACCCCTGCAAAAAATCCAGCACTTCCACCAGCATCGGTTCTGGCAACCCTTCCGTCTCTTGGATTAACCGTTCGTGCAGTTGCATCGAGTCTTCTCTCCAAATAAAGTCGATAGCTCCATTATGCGCGATCGAGGGATGGATCGTGAATGTGAGATTGAAAAGGAAGCGACTCAGGAACGACCTCAAAACTAAGCTGCGATCGAATGAGGATTAACAGATTCCAACTCTAAATGAACCACCAGTAACTCCTCCGCTGACAAAATCGACATCGCATATTCACAACCCCGCCCATCCGCAAACTCCACCAAATACCGCCCACTCTCCGCGTACACCTCCACCACCGTCCCAACCAACCCGATCGGCAATGGCAACCGCGCGATCGCATCCGACTCCACCTGAATCAACCGATCGGCATTCAGAGAGATTAAGACAGCAACCGTATCCAGCAATTTAGGTAAAACCATAATCCATTATTTAATAAACGCAGTGACTAAACGGGGGGAATCAGAATCATGGGCAATTTCCCAAGTGGATCGGAGTTGCTCTCCAGACGTATTGGGTATCTCCCAGTCTACCTTGAAGATTTCCCCTTTGGGCGTTAAATCTCGCTGAACCACCTCTCCCTCAACAGCAGCCTGTTGGATTAACCCAACCAATCGATCGGCATTCTCGATCGTAATCCCCAAAATCGCCCGAAAGACTCGCGCTTTATGCTTCCCCTTCGAGTGATCCAGATTCAGACAATAGCCTGTGATCTTTTCCATTGGGATAAATACCCGATCGCCATTGGGAAGCTTCATAGATTGAGGAAAAATGCAGAATGGAATTCAGGACTAAAAGGTAGGACTATATCGTACTACTCTCTGCTCTTTATAATCATAATCCTCGTCATAATCGATCGTCCCAAACAATTCAATCACTTTGAGACGCTTATACTGATCGATGTAATCCCGCAACGCTATTTCAACTAGCCTTTCGATCGGTGTATCGGTGTCAAGATCGTTGGCGAAGCCTCTCGGAACGAGAATCACTTCTTGAAGAAGTTCCGGGTTAATAGTGAAACTAGTCGGCATAATACCTCCTACAGCAGCATTCATTAATTCCAATTATACCAGAATCGTGATTGAGGGAGATCCGATTACCCTGACGCCCTTGGGAAAGGGAAACCGAGCCAAGAGAATTGAGAAGCCTGAAGTGTGAATGGTGAAGGGATAATAGAATTCGCTATGATTACATTAACGTGATTCAAGGCATAAGCTGATGAACAACACCGTTTTAACGATCGAACAAATGTACGAAACCTACATTGATGAATGGCTCTTAATCGCCTACACCGTCCTCGATGTCCATCTGAACGTCCTCGCAGGAGAAGTCATCGCTCATTCCAAGGATCGTGATGAAGTCTATGCCGCACTTCCTGACCTCAAAGGACGTTCCTTTACGATCGAACATACAGGACTTGCAACCTCCGATGTGGCAGCAGCCTAGCAATTCCTGCTCCGAGAGGTTTGGTAAGTTACTACTGATCTTGCTATCTGATGTTATGCTCAAGCGCTGAACAAAAGCTGTTGAGGCTTGCTAATAAAGCATTGTAGTAAGCGTAGGCATCCTCCCGATCGTTCTCAAGATGGGCATACAAGGTGAGTTCTGGTTCAGCTACTAGAGGCACGTTTGGAATGTCCAAGCCTGCTGCGGTGAGACGTTGGGAGGCGATCGTGATTAAGAGAGAGCCGATCGTGGTGTTACGGCCTTGGTGAAGGTCTTCGAGTCCCGGTAAGATTAGTTCCGATC
>JAAFJU010000336.1 GCA_013298165.1 Synechococcales cyanobacterium bin31.maxbin.ball.101
GGAGCAGATTTTACGATCGTGGGTCCGTCGGAAGGAGCCGCTGCCTCACTTTAGCTATGAGTTTGAGCATTTGGTGTGCGATCGGTTTCCCCGTGCGCTTCTGCAAAGCTCGGATTCTAAAGAGGGAAGCCAAAGCTTAGAGGCTGGGGCGATCGCGCCGCTCGATCGGTTAGGCTGGTTCCCGCAACATGTGCCGGGTTGGATGACGATGGCAAAACAGATTCAAGCGGAGCGGTTGCGCGCGTTGGAGCCGATCGATGAGACGCCGTTTCGTTTTGAAGATTTAGAAGAATTAGAGGATTTGTAATCCATCACTCTTATAAGTCATCGATCGTCACTAATCCGCCTTCTGTAAACTGAATCACCAGTTCTTGTTCGTTCAGTAGAGCTGTCCCGATCAGAGGGCGTCGTCCGGTGGCAAATATTCGAATGTCTCGTTCTACTCCATCCCACAAAACCGTTGCCTGATGCACAGCCAAAGAGACGGTGCTGTTGTCTGCTAGATTTGCAGGCAAGTTGTATAAAAATGGCAATCTTAGTAAGTTGACGGCTTCTGGTGGGAGGCAAAGATAATCTGTAAAGCCTGTATCCACTACAAATTCGATGGGGAACGTCGCACCATTCACAAGGAGAAAGGTCAGAGATACGATCGCATGTCTATCAGTCACAGTACCGGAAATCACTACTCACACGCTCCATAACACCGCCTAAAGAAGCCGCTACATTGTAGCCGATGCAAATCCCAAAGAGTCTGGCATAGGGGTGTTTTTCATAGAGATTTTGCGCTGCCTGGATCCCTGTTTCATCGACTTCGTAGTCGCCTGTCTCGATATCAATGATCACCATTTTGCCGATGTTGCTCTTGGTCTCAACCCTTTGACGAATTTCTCTTTCGTACAACTGATTGGCACGTTTCGTCACTTCTTCGCTGCTAAGTAGAATCGTTTGCATCGTTGTACTCCTAAGCATGAGGGTGTTGCTATACATGGTAGCTTGCTCAAAACGAGATGCGAATCGTTAAGCCGTCACACGCAGAACTACTAGGGTCATGTCGTCCGTATTGGGATTGCCAATGCCGACGAACTCTTGAACGCAGTCAAAGAGATAGGTCAAGATCTGCTGAGGATCGGTATACCTTGATGCAGCCCAGCGGAATGCTTTGAGTAGATTTTCTTCGTCGAACTGTTCACCTGCTGGATTAGCCGCTTCTGTAAATCCGTCGGTGTAATAAATAATCAAGTCTCCCGGTGCAAGCTGAACTTGCGCATCCTGATAAGCCGTATTAGAATCCAACCCGATCAGCATTCCCAGCGTATCAAGACGACCGACTTTGTCCGTTGCGGCTTGCCAGAGTAATGGCGGGTTATGGGCGGCATTGCTGTAGGACAAAATCCGAGTCTTCGGATCGTATTCTGAATAGAACAGCGTCACAAAGCGATTGGAGTTTTCCAGGTCGGCGTACATGACTTGGTTGAGATGCTGCAAAATCTTCGCAGGGCTGTGGCCGTTGAGCACTTCGGCTCTCAGCATTCCACGGGTCATGGTCATGATTAACCCGGCGGGAACGCCTTTGCCCATGACATCGCCGATCGTCACACTCCACTTTCCCGATCGATCGCTAGCTTGGCCCGCCGCCACCCCTGGAATGAAGTCGTAATAATCCCCACCCACTCGACTGGCCGTCTTACACATGGCGGCGAGTTCGATGCCATCGATCGCAGGACATTGGCGAGGCAGGAGACGGTTTTGGATATCTGCGCCGATTTCGAGTTCGCGGTCGAGGCGTTCTTTTTTGCGGAGTTCCGTGGTGAGTTCGTCGTTGTCGATCGCCACTGCGGTCTGGTCGGCGACGAGACGCACGAGCTTCTGTCGCTGCTCGGTCCAGGCGTAGTTCGGATCGCGGCTGAAGACGAAGAGGCGTCCGCGTTCTTGATTTTTGACGACGATCGAGGTGCCGAAGATTTGGATTTCTTCCCCGAGGGTCTGGACAATTTGCTGGTCGAAGGAGGCGATGGCCGAAGGGACTTTCATCAGGGCTTCCATGGGCTGAAGCTTGGCCATGGAGTTACTGATCTGGCGAGTGACGCGCTCGAAGGCTTGACGGACTTCCTGGCCCCAGCGCTGGTCCTGGCAATGCAGTTGCTCTAGCCGCACTTGCCCATTACGAAACATGATCAACGCCCCACCGTCACCATCGGTAACGCGGGAGGCCATGAGGGGGATTAGTTCTAAAAATTGGTTGAGATTGTTAAAGCTCCGCAGCGCAAATCCCAGGGAACTCAAAAGATCTTGAATCTTATGCTGTTCTCGACTCAAGCGGGCCACCAGCTCCTTCAACGCCAGAACGGAGGACCCATCGGGCGT
>JAAFJU010000293.1 GCA_013298165.1 Synechococcales cyanobacterium bin31.maxbin.ball.101
CGATCGCTCTATTCAAAGTATTTCGCGGTCTCAACCTCAGCTAATGAGGTCTGTTCAGTCTTAACTTCGGCTCGAAATCAAAACTTACAGAAACCGCTCCTGAGGCTCCAACGTCAGGAGCGGTTTCTGTAGAGATATCCTCTTGTACGCAAGACACCATGATAAAAAGTGAATCGCCTCGATTATATTCCCTTGATGTATTACGAGGAATTGCCGCCCTTTCTGTTGTTTTTTGGCATTGGCAGCATTTCTATAAATCCTCTTCTACTGCCTTTATCGTTGAAGCACAGCCCCTATTTTATTGGTTTTTTCCGCTGTATCGAAATGGGGATTTAGCCGTTGACTTCTTTTTTCTACTGTCTGGATTTATATTTTTCTGGCTGTATCCCAAGAAAATATTCGAGGCTAAGGTTTCAGCTAAAGAATTTTTTGTTCTGCGATTTTCTCGACTCTATCCGCTTCATTTTGTAACCTTAATCCTTGTTGCCGTTCAGCAGTTCTCCTACTGGAGCCTGAATACCAGATACTTTATCTATCAAGAAAATAATATTTTTCATTTTATTCTAAATCTATTGCTGATTTCATCACTAAAGCTGGAAAAAGGATTGTCGTTTAATGCCCCAATTTGGTCGGTCTCTGTTGAGGCTTTCGTGTACTTTTTATTTTTTCTGATTTCTAAAAATATTAGACCTAATGTCTTTGTTGTTGCGGCTATATCGTTAATAGGGTATTTTTTAATTTACCCAGCTTACAGTCCTGTCGGTCGTGGAGTGGGTGGATTTTTTCTGGGTGGGTTAGTTTACTCAATGTATGATGCTGTGATTATGAGTAGAAGTTCAAAAGCGCTCTCACAGTTTATTCTTCTCAGTACCGTTCTTCTGTGGACGATCGCAATCTTCCTGTCTGCAAACCTTCTAAACCCTGGACTATTCCCAAATTTTGAAATCTTGAGTAGTCCTCCTGGAGTCATTTATCGACCTAAAATTTTAGCGGCGATGATATTGTTTTCATTGACTGTCTTAAGCGTTGCTATTTCTGAACAAAAAATAAGTGGCTTGTTTAAGAAGTTGTCGATTCTAGGTGATATCTCCTATTCGTCTTATCTGCTGCATTTTCCCTTGCAACTTGCTTTTGCGACAGTTGTTTCGCTCAATGGGATTAGTCTCGATATTTTTAATAGTCCAGTGACGTTATTGATGTTCTTGATCATTTTGATTTCGATCTCGATGATGAGTTATCACTATATAGAAATGCCTTTGCAACGATATCTAAGAAGGTTGTGGCTTCGATCGAAGCCACAACCTTCTTAATGCTTGGTAATCATTAAATCCGTTCCAAAAAAGCTACCGCTTCCACATGGGTGGTCTGAGGGAAGAAGTCAGCGGGCTGCACTCGGGTCAGACGGTACCGACTCTCACAGAGGATTTTTAAGTCTCGCGACAGGGTTGCGGGGTTGCAGCTCATATAGACAATCCGATCGGCTTGAATCGTGAGTAAGGTCTCTAGGACCGATCGTTCACAGCCTCGACGCGGCGGATCGAGCAGGACAATATCAGGACTCATCACCTGATCATTCACCCCATCCGTAATTCCCATCAATTCCGGTAGAATGTCTTCAACCTTGCCTGCATGATATTCAGTATTTTCAATTCCGTTCTTCTCAGCATTAATTTTAGCTTGTTCGATCGATCGGACTTGCATTTCAATCCCGATCACCCGTTTGACTTGTTTCGCCAAGGGCAAACTCAAGGTACCGATACCACAATAGGCATCTACAATGGTCTCCTCTCCGGTTAGATTTAACTCTTGCTCAATTTCGTAGAGAACGGCTTCAGCTTGTTCTGTGTAAACCTGAAAAAAGGTGTCTGATGCAATCTGAAACTTCAATCCGGCAAATCGTTCTTCAACGTAGCCTCGACCGACAATACAGAAGGTCTCTGGACCAAAGATGACATTGCTCTTTTCGGTATTGATATTGAGACAAACGCCCACGAGTCCAAAGCGCTGCATCCATTCACTACACTGCTTCCAGAGATCATTCAGCCTGCGATCTTTCGCCACGATCGTCAACAAAATCTCCCCGGTTCGACGGCCCACACGAAGGGATAGATGGCGCACATTCCCTTGATGGGTTTTCTCATCGTAGATTGGCCACTTGGCTTTGCCGATGTCTTTTTTGATTTCAGCGAGGAGTGGATTTAGATTTGTGTCTTGAATGGGGCATTGATTCAGATTGACAATGCTGTGACTGGCTTTTTGGTAATAGCCTGCGATCACTTGACCATGGACGATCGATCGCATGGGATCCCGCAGTTTTGCATCGGGTTGATTGCGTTCGGCAATGCTGAGGGGATAAGTAGACTTATTGCGATAGCGATAGGCTTCACCCACGCTTAGCACTTCATCCACTTCTAACTCCGGCCCAAAGCCTCCAATCCGCGTCAAGGCTTGGACGACTTGGTCCCGCTTGGAGATGAGCTGCTGGCGATAGCTGACATGTTGCCACTGACAGCCACCACATTTGTCGGCGACGATGCACTGGGGCCGGACCCGATCGTCCGAGGCTTGCAGGACATCGAGGAGTTGAGCAGTGGCATATTTGGCTTTGACCACGGCCATTTTGGCGAGGATGCGATCGCCGGGGACGGTGTCGGGGACGAAGACGACGAGTTCATTGACTCGACCCACCCCGTCACCGCTGTCGCTGAGGCTGTCGATCGTGAGTTCGACGCGATCGCCCTGTCGCCATTTCCGTATCTCAGAGGTTTCAAGGGGCATGGGGGTGATGGGGTGATGGGGATGGTGAGGCTCTAGAAGGGGAGGGTTTATTTTTTGCCGCCTCGGATGGCGACGACGGAACTATTGAAGTTATATTGCGGCCCTTCGAGTTCGAGGGATGTGCCGATTTTGACCTTTTTGTTGCCGAAGATGATCCCGCCATCGTCGGCTGTTTTGGCGTTTCCGTTTAGGGTCATGAGCATGTCGTTGGAAAAGCGGGTTTCGGGGCGGGGATCGGGGAGGGCTTTGACGCTGCCGTCGGGTTGGGGAATGGCTAAGGTGCGGGGTAGGAATTCGAGGCTTTTTAGATCGACTTGGCCGGAGGGTTCGTTGCGGATGATGACGTTGATTTTGTCGCCTGTTTTGAGGAGGGTTTTGGGTTCGGTGGCGTTTAGTCCTCGGACGATGACATCGACTTCGATCGGTGTGCCTTGGGCGTAGGATGAGGTTTTGCCGGGAAGGAGGAAGATGCCGACGGCAACCATTAAGATGATGAGGGCGGCTCCTGCGTCTAGGATGCTCAGTTTGCCGAAGAGTCTGCCTTTAGAGTCCAAAATTGCCATGGTGGTTTCCCCAAGATAGAACGCAGTCCGCCCATCAAAAATTTGTCATTTGTCAGAGTACCACATGCGGTCGATCGATCGGATGTTGGGTTTGGGGCAGGGGGATTCTCATTGCGGACAGGCTTCGCCACCGATTAAGATGAGAGCAGTCGAATAGGTGACACCATGACTTACATGTCTTCAACGCCGACCGATGTGTTCTATCCGGAGAGTGACGGAAAACCCATGGCGGATAGTACCAAACAGTATCAATGGATTGTGGTCATTAAGGAAAATCTGGAGATCCTATTGGAGAAGGATCT
>JAAFJU010000318.1 GCA_013298165.1 Synechococcales cyanobacterium bin31.maxbin.ball.101
AGCGCTATGAGGATGCGATCGCTTGCTTTAAGCGCGTGCTGCAACTGAAGCCTGAAAACTATAAAGCTTGGTACAATCGCGGGCTTTGTCTGGAGCATCTCCGTCATTGGGAGCAGGCCGTGAATAGTTTTGATCAGGCGCTGTCGCTCAAACCAAACTGCTACTATGCTTGGACAGGCCGTGCTAATACCTTGATGCGGATGCATCGCTTTGATGAGGCGGTCTATGCCTTCGATCGGTCCATTGACCTACGATCGCAAAATTTTCCGGCTTGGTACGGGAAAGCGGCTTGCTACGCAGCAGCTCGACAAACCCTACAGGCGATCGGCAGTCTCTCTCAAGCCATGGCCTATGCACCCCAAGCCGTCCGCAATATGGCTAAAGACGATCCCGCCTTTAACCACATGCGCCACGAATCCGCGTTCCAAGCTTTATTTTTAGCGGTGGACCCGCTTTCGGGTTTGAACTAGATAGAGGCACTATCCGAGAGGTTGATGTCCTGGATAGACCGCGTGAATATGTTCACTGCCTGAGGACGGAAACCCACGTCGGTAGCAGGCTTCTTCTGGTTTACCCCAGCCCAGTTCTAGAATGATCTCTAGGGTTTCCCCCTCGCCTTGCTGAGAAAGCTTTGCCCATTGGGTCCGGTGGTAGATATGTGCGACATCATCTAGCGTCGCCTTCTGAAAGATTTTGCCGCCCTGCAAAGCCAAGTAGAGATCCATTCCCGCGATCGCCTGCTGCCAAAAAACCACGAGGGGTGACTTCATGTTGGCCAGGATCACGAGGTCAGAGGGAAGACTGGCAAGCTGGTCGTGGATGGTGGGAAAGCGGGTTGCTCGACCTCGTAGAAAGATACTCTCCCAGACAATGCCTGAGATTTGGTGGGTTTGTTGGTAGTCGTGGATGGTGCGGCGAAAGTTGTCGTAGGCCGAAAACCGCTGAAGTCCGCTTGATTCTAAAAATTGATCAATGAACGGACTCGCACCACAGGAGGCTGTTGTGAGGCTTAAACGATCGCCCCGCAGACAAGCCTGCTGTTCTGTTTTTAAGATCTCTAGTAACTCGATCGTCTTATAGGCATAAACCATGAAATCTCCTTGGACATCACTCATGACGAGTTCTTTTATGCTAGCGCACCACTGGGCGGTCTTGGAGTCGAGAGAAGTAGATTTATGTTGCAAGAGATTTAGCGAGTCTTGACGATCTGGGCGGCGATCTCCAAGCTTTCTTCAAAGAGTAAGTCTCGCATAGTAGTGCGGAGCTGTTCACTGAGAAGGGTTTCGGCTTGTTCTTCGGCGATCGGGGTGACTTGATTGACCCAGCAGGATTCGGCTCCACCTTGGGCTTCCATGCGCATACAGCCTGTGGTTTCCGAGCAGAGGATCATGCAGCAGTTGGCTTCTGGGTTGGTGGAGGTCAGGCGTAGGTCTAATAGATCGCCGATGACGAGTCCAGGGTTGCGATCGTCGATGGAGAGCAGGTCTGCTTCGATGGCTTGACCTGTGGACCCGGTGAAGAAAATTCGCTGGGTTTCGAGTTCACCGCCTTCATGAATGACGCGGTTGACTTGCCAGTTGAGACGACTGGCAAGCCAGCCGAGATAGAGCAAGGCTTGGGTGCGGTTGCCTTTTTCGTGGTGCAGGGTGACACGATCGACATCCAGCAAGCTCTGCAACCGCTCCGGAGCGTCAAAGGCTTCGGCGGTCAGTTCTTGCCAGGGAGCGAGTCGTCGCCAGTTGAGATCGGCGACTTGGATGCCCGCTGCCCGCAGGTTGTCGAGTTTCGCGAGGTTGTCTTCGGGATCACTGACGAAGCGGCTAGAGTCTACGATCAGAACGGTGCAGGCTTTGACGAGCTGTTTAAACAGATCTTGGTCAAAGTCAGGTTCCCCTTTCCACCAGAGAAAGCTGGGGAGTTCGGGTTTAATCAGGGATTCGATCAGGGTGGTCGATCGCGATAGGTCTGACTCTGTGCCCTTGAGCATGATGTATTCGCAGCAGACCATGGTGCTGGCGGTGCGCTTTTGAATCGGACAGTAGGCGGAGACTTTGGCCGTCAGGTTCTCGTCGGGTCCGCTTCCACCGCTGGGAAACAGAGAGATGATGCGACAGGGATTTTGGGCGGCGACGGCGTCGGCGAGTCCGGAGCCATCCCGATCGAGGCTATAGGGAGAGACATTACAAACATCGCCTTCTTTGACATCCACGCCACGACAGATGAAGACTTCTCGGCGGAGTCGATCGAGCAATGCGGGGGTCACTTTCCCAGTGGTTTTCATGGCGTAGGCGGCTTGAGCCGCTTGGATGGCGGCGTTCATCCGGGGACCTTCAATGCCATCGACGGGTCCATTGTAGTAGCCCAATTCGGCGAGGAGATGCTGGGTCTCTTCGGGTTCGTAGACGAGGAGGGTGAAGGTGGTGGCTTTAGTGGCTCCGAGGGTGGTACCGTCCGCGCTAGGCTGACTGTAGAGGTTCCAGATGGCATCTAGTTCAGCTTGAATTTGAGGTAAAGAGACTGCTTTGGGAGCCTGAAGTGGAATGACGGGTGCTGTAGAAACCATAGGTGAATTCCCAGAGATAGAGTGTGAGTTGATGAATTGAGCGCTAGAGCAGGCTTAGAGGTTTGAAGCGGGAACGCGGATGATTGAATCGCCCAAAGTTAAATCCTTTAAAGTTAAATCCTTTAAAGCTGAATTCTTTAGAGCCTTCGCCACTTGCGTCCATCTTTGTTAATGAGGTCTTCAGCTTCCTTCGGTTCCCAAGTTCCGGCGGGATATTTCGGAATGGTGGC
>JAAFJU010000231.1 GCA_013298165.1 Synechococcales cyanobacterium bin31.maxbin.ball.101
TGTGATCGAACTCACTGCCATTAAGATGCCCGCTTGACCGGGGGTGAGAACAATATTCCACCTCGGCAACAACAATCCGGCAGCAATTGGAATTGCCACTAAGTTATAGACGATCGCCCAGCCAAGGTTCAGATAAATTGTTTTTAACGTACTTCGGCTGAGATCCAGAGCGGCCAGAACATCCGAAAGCCGATCGTTCAGCAACACAATCCCAGCGGTTTCTGAGGCCACTTCGGTACCGCCTTTGAGGGCAATCCCGACATTCGCTTGAGCCAGGGCAGGCGCATCATTAATCCCATCCCCGATCATGGCGACGATGTGACCCTGGGCCTGAAGCTGGGCGATCGCTTGAGCTTTACCTTCGGGCAGGACTTCGGCAATCACTTGATCAGAGGGAATACCCAGTTGAAGCGCAATGCCCTGGGCAACCGCCATCCGATCGCCCGTCAACAGCATGACCCGTAAGCCCTGATCCTGGAGCGATCGCAGGGTATTTTTCGCCTCAGGACGCAAGGTATCGCTCACCGTCAGCAATCCCAGAAGCTGAGTCTCTTGCGCCAGAAAAATCACAGTTTTGCCCGATTGACCAAAATCATCCGCCTGTTGCAGAATCGCCTCGTGAAGAATAACGCCCTGTGACATCAGCCAAGAACTCGTACCCAGATAAAAAGATTGATCCTCAACTGTAGCTTGAACCCCGCAGCCTGGAATGGTTTTGCTCTGCTGGGTGGGGAGAAGCGTTAGGGCATGATTCTGAGCGGCGGTCAGCAGGGCCGTGGCGAGGGGATGCTGGGTCCCAGATTCAAGAGTGGCGGCGAGTTGGAGGAGACGATCGGATTCCAGTCCAGCAGTAGGGATGCAGTCGATGAGTTCGGGTTGACCAAGGGTCAGGGTACCTGTTTTATCAAAGACGATCGTGTCAAGTTTTTCCACTTGCTGCAAGATATCCCCACCCCGAATCAGCAGTCCCCGCTGCGCCCCCAAGCTCGAACCCACGATCAACGCCGTCGGAGTCGCCAGCCCCAAAGCACAAGGACAGGCCACAACCATCAAGGAAATGGAAAGTTTTAAACTCATCAGCAACGGTGAAGGCGGAAGCCGATCGGCTATCATCCCAGGATGGGACCCCATAGCCCCCATCGCCATATGGCTCATATCGGGGATCATTTGGCTCTCCAACAGCACCGATTGACCAAAACAGTACCAACCCAGGAATGTCAGCACCGAAAGCGTCAGAACCCCGTAGGTGAAATAACCCGCAATCCGATCGGCCAGTTGTTGAATCGGCGCAGGATGAGTCTGAGCACCTTCAACCCATTGGATGATTTTGGCGAGTTGGGTATTGTGGCCGACTTGAGTCACTTCGAGGACGATCGGACTCCCTTGGTTGAGGGTTCCAGCACTGAGACGATCGCCAGGAGATTTTTCAATCGGCAGCGCTTCACCTGTCAGCATGGATTCATTCAGAGTAGTGCTGCCTTGAATGATGCGGCCATCGATGGGAATTTGTTCCCCAGGAAGGACTTGGACCCATTCACCGATGCGGAGGTGTTCGACAGGGATAGTGATGGATTCACTGGGTGATGGGGTTTGGGGTGATTCGGTGGATTTACCAACCAGGCGAGCGGTTTGGGGTTGAAGCGTGATCAGGGATTGGAAGGAGGAGAGGGCTTCGCGTCTGGCCCAGCCTTCAAGCGATCGGCCCAGCAAAATAAACCCAATCAACATCACAGGCTCATCGAAAAAACATTCCCAACCGATCGCAGGATTGAGCAAGGCCACGAGACTGGTGCCAAAGGCAAGAAGGGACCCCAAGGCGATCAGACTGTTCATGTTAGGGGCATTTTTCACCAGGCCCTTGAGTCCATCCCGAAGAATTTCGCGACCGGGAATCAGCAGGGCGAGTCCGGCCAGAACCGCATGAAACCGATCATTCCCCAACCCCGGTAACGGATGGCCAATGGAATGGCCAATATGTCCGGCGCTAGAGACAATAACGAGGAAAAGGGCGACCCATAGGCGCTGGCGTTGGATTTTGGCTTGCTGGGTGCGACGATCGGTGAGTTCGGCAAGTTGGGCAGTGCGGCCTTGGGCGGAGAGGTGCGATCGGGCGGTGCTGGGAAATCCAGCTTCAGTCAGAGCGGCGGTCAGGGTTTCTGTAGGCAGGGTTTCGGCAGTGGTGACGGTGGCGACTTCGGTGAGGAGATTGACGATCGCGCTTTCGACGCCGGGTTGTTGTTTAAGTTTTCGGGTAACAGCACTGACGCAGCCCGCACACATCATGCCGCCGACATCGAGGGTGACGGTTTTAGTGGGAACTTGGAGGATGCTTTGAGGAGCGAGGGGAGTTTCGACGGGCATTAGGATTTGGGCGGAAGGACGGAGTTTTGGCGGCGTTTCCAGAGGATAAAGAGGACGATCGGACTCAGTGCGATGAAAGCACTGAACGTTGGATCGATCGAGGTTTCTATATTTAGTGTAGAGAATGCATTGAAATATGCCATTCCCACACAGAAATAAATCATCAAATTGCCGATTTGCTTCAGGTTTCGAGCATCTTTGGGCGATCGGGCTTCATCGGGTTTGGTCGGTGGGTTCATGGAGGTTTTCCGTCTACGGTTTAAAGCCCGATCCCCCTAAATCCCCCTTAAAAAGGGGGACTTTGAATATATTTAAGTCCGCTCTTTCTTCTCATGTTCCCCCTTTTTAAGGGGGCTAGGGGGATCGGGCCTAAGCAACAAAGAAGAGCCTCTATGGATTCATAGGTTAGTCTACTTTCCCGCACTTCCCAGCACGAATAGACTAATCAACGTCCCACTATTCCACAAACTATGCAACAACATAGAAGCCAAAAGGTTCTGAGTCCGAGCGTAAACAAACCCTAAAAGAATACCAAGAACCGTCAAAGGCAGCACCTCAGACAAACTCAAATGCACCAAAGCAAAAATAAATCCGCTCAGAATCACAGCATTACTGGTACTGACATAGCGTGTCAAAGACGGCAACAAAAACCCACGAAACAGCAACTCTTCAAAAATCGGAGCCGCGATCGCCGTCGTCACAAAAAACAAGGCCAGAGCGATCGGATCCTTCCCCTCCAACAAAATCGGCAACAGCGGATTACTCCCCCCCTGCCCCTGCCAAATTTGGCTATTCAAAATGCTAATCCCCAACACCAACGGAAACGCCACCAGATACCCCCCAAACCCCCAGCTCAAGCCATTGCCTGTGACATTAAAACTAAACCAGTTTTTCTCAAGCGGCAAATATCGTTTGATCGTGAAATACAGCACCGTCAACGCACCACCCGCCAAAGCACCATAGGTTCCTAAAACCCCCAATCCTTGCGCAATTTCAGCACTGAGTCCGGTTTGGTCTTTAAGTGCAAGAAGAACCGATCGAATCACAGGCGCAATAATAAACCCGACCAAAAGCTGTCCCACCAGGAAAAACCCCGCAACCATCACCAGCCAAGTATCTTCCCAATCCCAAGGCACCGTCCAAGTCGTCTCATCCAATCCCGCAATCCAAGCGTCTTTGCCCTTCACTAAGCGCTGAATGCCAACAAATAGAAACAACAAAACGCCAGTGACGATCGAAGCCGTCGTCGTAACACCTGTAATACCCAATTTAACCAAAACGTTCTGTGCAGTCGCGGCTTCCTTCGCTTGAAGTTGGGCACGATCGGCAGTTTTCTTCGTCACCTCATAAAACCGATCGAGTGCCGCAAACCGATACCAACCTTCCAAGGTTTTAAGATCGGTGGCAGCAGTGGTGGAGACTTGAATAGGTTCGCTCCAGAGACCGGAGAGGGTCGTGGCAAGCTGTTGAGTTTGACTAGAGGTTTTGGCGTCGGTGAGGAGTGAGGTCCAGAGTTGCTGGGCGCTTTCGACGTTGTTTTGACGGGTTTGTAAAATGCCTAAACGAATCGTCAGGTCTTCAAGATTGGTTTGTTGCTTAGCTTGTTCGCCTTTAGCGGTTTCGATCGCGTCATTGTTTTTAGCTTGGGCGATCGAAGTCGTGATAGGCACAGCCTTGAGTTCGTCAATTTTTGCGCTATTAGTTTTGAGGCTGGACTGAACTTGTTGGCGAGCGTCTGTGTAGGCTCTGCTGGCGGCAACGATCGGTGCCCCGCTGTCTTCAACCAATTGCTTTAAGCTCGGACTGCTGCCAGGGGCTTCTTTATATTCGGCTAAATGGAGTCGAAGATCGGATTCATAAAGGGCTAGACGGCTGTTGAACTGAGGTTTACTAAAGCTTTCAATCAGGTCAGTCCCCATGATCAAGAGGGCGATCGCCGTAAGTCCAATGAGAAAAATCCGTTTCAACGTCATTATGTGATACCGATAAAAGTCGTACTATGCTTATTCCATAGAGTCAGTTTACTGCCCTTCCTGAGGGTTTGGATCCCATGGTATGCGTTTGGGCAGGCGATCGTGAATTTGAGTTAGACTTGTACAATAAAAATCCTTACCGATGGTCATACAATGAACACCCAACTCATTGATGAATTAGTCCAAACGTTACGATCGATCTCCTTGGAAGATCGTAATGCTGTTTTGCTTCAGATCCAAGAAGATATTACTCGGGCTAAAATTCAAGCCAGAATTCAGGGCTATGAACAGCAGTACAACATGAGTACCGAAGAGTTCTACGATCGTTTTCTCACCGGAGAACTAGGGGATAGTTCAGACTATATGGATTGGGCTGGATCCTACGAAATATTAAAGCCTTAGGGGCATCGCGAAGATAATGTCATGCCCAGCCATATGTTTGGCATTGCAGAATTGATTGACATTCTTGAAAGTCTACTAGAGGAGAGATAACGGGGTTTGCTAACGCAACGCTCCGCGAACGACTCCGCTCACCCCTCACGCTTGGGTTTGTGAAATGCGCTACATCATCGATCGGATCGCTTCAATTCGTTGTCGATTAACCCCCAAATCAGACTCTCCTAAACGAGAAGCCGATCGGACTTCAACGGTCTTATCAGCGCTGTTAACGTAAAACTCCACATCATCCACAAAACCCATCAAACTAGACGTAAATTCTGCATACAAATAGGTATCCGTTTCAGAAATAATCGCAGAACCTGGTTGCGCCAGAACAGCGGTTTTGATTTGGGCGATCGGGTTATCCCCAAGAATCGTCAGCGGCGCAATCTGAACACCAGGTTCCTTGGATTGGGAATTGACGCAGTTGGGGGTGCTAGGACAATTGGCAAAGCGCCCGCCCTGAACCCCTAAATTACCCGGACGAGTACCAGAAAAATGAAACACAGAAGCCTCAGCAGGGGAAACAGAAAACGCCATCACCGACAGCATCAGGGCGATCGATACCGCGATCGATCCAATCCAACGAAATACATTACTCATAAAATCGCACAACTCACTTAAGAACTAATCTACAGAATTAATTTTGATGCCAATGATGCTCTAATTATAGAACTATATCGATCGACCTGCCGCCAACACTTGCTCTGCCGTCAGAAGTCT
>JAAFJU010000300.1 GCA_013298165.1 Synechococcales cyanobacterium bin31.maxbin.ball.101
ACTGCTTCATTCACCCCCTAACCTGTTGATCTTGTTTTAAAGGATGATTCCCCCCATGGCACTCCCCAAAATTCTTCTCCCATTACTGCCCCTTGCACTCCTTGTCACGGCCTGTGGTAGTTCAGAACAAGCCACGAAGCCGCTGGATTTGCCACAAAACAATCCTCCAGGAGAAATTCGGACCACCGATCGCCCTGCCGCCCAAGCTCCCGGCATTCAAGCGCAAAGCCCCCTCGCCGACGGAGACTATCCCGTTCAGCAAGCCACCTTCGATGACGCCGACGGTGAATATACGTTGATGTTGTTGAACGCCCCCAGTGCTAGCTTCCGAACCAAACAACTCCAAATGGCCCGCCTAACGGATGAGCAAATCAAGGAAGGCAAAAAATCCTACCTCAAAGTAGAAAACAAAGAACCCGTCCTATATCTCACCGAAGATTTCAAAATCGCCTACGTCCACAACGTCTCCGAAGAACGCACCAATCCCAACACAGGCCGCACCGAAACCACCGTCGTCCGCCAAGAATCCAACTTCTGGTCACCCTTTGCCGGATCCATGGCAGGCAGTATTGCAGGTCAGGCGATCGGCAGTATGCTCTTCCGTCCTCAGCACTACATGCCACCCCAGTACCAATCTGGGGGAATCATGACGGGCTATGGCGGATACGGTCGGACCTATGGCGATGCTGTGGGCAGCTATCAACAGCGCTATCAGCAGCCCCCCGCCGTTGAACGCAATCGCACCGCCTTCCGCAGCAACGGCAACATTCGTTCCAACGATCGCGATCGCGTTCAACAGCCCCGCGACACCACCAACCGCGATCGGTCCACTGGGTCAGGCTTTGGGTCCAGCGACTTGAAAAATGGCACGACCAAACCCAACGCAGAACCTCGATCGCGCGGCAGTTTTGGCAGTGGAAGAGGCTCTCGGTCCCGTGGGTTTGGGTCTCGGCGATCGAGTGCAGAACCCCCCGATCGCCTCAACGTGAAGACCGCCCGTAACATCGAAACCAAAGCCTCCGCTTCCAGATCCTCCTCGCGGGGCAGCTTTGGCAGTGCGCAAACTCGTCGATCGAGTGGGAGCTTTGGCAGTGGAAGAGGTGGCAGTCGGGGAAGGCGCTAAATTGTGATTGAAGTCAAAGTTCATCAACAATTACGGGCGCTACTGCGAGAACAGGCCACCCCCCATTGGGCGCACCATCTCACCATGGCGCGTCTTGTGGCTAGAGCCTTACGACTCGGGCGCAGTGCCTTAATCCAAACCGGAACAGACTCAGGACTATCTGCACCCTATCGGTTGAGTTACTTGATGCCCTTACTGTTGTGGGAAGGTCCCGCGATCGTCGTCGCCTCAGAAGCCGTCCAGCAATGGCTGATCCGAACTGAACTTCCCCGCCTTCAACAGTGGCTCGACGCACCCAAGCCTGTGCAAAAAATCCAGCCCCATCAGCCTGCCCAAGTCCAAGGCTTTTCCGGGATTTCCCTCGTCACGCCCCACCACTGGCTGCGCGATCGGCTCGAACAACGGGGCGAATTTCCCCCCGACATTTTGACGATCGTGGATGGCGCAGACGATCTCGACGATTGGGTGCAGGATATTCTGGGTCTGCGCCTGCAATCTGAACATTGGGAGCAGTTAATGCTATCCCACCCGAATTTTCGATCGCTTCTCCTCGATCTCCGCATTTCTCTGACCCACACCCTATTCCAACATCCCGCCAATCCCTACAACTGCTACGTCCTCGAAAGTGAAGACTATGCCCCTTTGCAACAGCTTTTGGGCCAACTTCAGCAAAGTGCCCCCCTCCCCGAAATTTGGTTTCAGTTGTTTCAGCAGCTCAGCCGATCGCTGGACCTAGAAGCCGATCGGCTCCAGCGAGAAACCACCGTCCTGCGCGAAAAACCTGAAGCTCGGTCCGTCCAATCCCAAGCCGATCCAGGCTTGCTGTCGGCCAAACTCGATCGGCAATCAGGATCATTTATCTTGCAGCAAAGTCCGATTCGTTTTGCCCCACTGTTGCAACCCCTCTGGCAAGCGCAGCCCACCGTCCTGATCGGCAGCGCCTTAGATCTTGATGCCAATGCCGACATCTATCGCCAAACCCATGGCCTTCAAGATCTAACCTGTCTCAAATTTTCCCCGCCCCGGCACGATGCCTGCATCCAGCTCTACCAGCCCGATCGCATCCCCATGCCTAACACGCCCCAGTTTCAGCCCGCTCTCCTCGCGGAACTGCGTCAAATCCTGTCGCGGTCCCATCTCGCGAAGGGCTTAATCGTCATCTTGGTGGGAGACACGCCCCTGCGCCATCAAGTGGGAGCTACCCTCGCCGCAGAATGGGGATCCCGAGTTCAAGTCGATCGTCTGCCGGACGTACCCAATGGAATTTTGGTGACGGGTTGGACGGAATGGCAGCAGTTTCAAGCGATGCCACCGGGCAATGTCGAACTCGTTCCCCACTGTATTGTCATCGCCACGCTCCCCATGCCGTCCCTAGAGGATCCGATCGTCGCCGCCCGCGTCCGAGATTACAAACGTCTACGGCAAGACTGGTTTCGACTGTACTTATTGCCAACGGCTCTGATGGCGTTGCAACGGGCCATTTTTCCGGTGCGATCGTCCCGTGGCTTAGTCGCGCTTCTAGACAGTCGAGTCTTACACCGCAACTATGGCCAACAGGTCCTCAGCGCCCTCAGCCCCTACGCCCGCTTGAACTATCTTGATGAAAGCTGGGAGTCCAGCGGGGAGGATTGGACCTCTTCGCAATAATGAAGCAATGGATACAAACGGACTCAAAAGAGCACCTACCCGCTATGATTGGGAGACTTGATTAGAACCGCGCTTCGAGTCTAGTCCCATAAAATATTTTTTGAAACGCCCCACTTGCAGTTCACCATGGCTAACCCAAAACGCAACAGCTCCAAAAACTCGACCCAGAAACTCGACGCAAAACGAACCGCAGCCGATCGGGCTGAACAGGCCCGTCTAGAGGAGAAAATTCTTCCCTGGACTTCTATTACCCGAAAGCAGGCCGATCAGTTTGTCTCGATTACGACGACGGGAGCCTGGGTCAGTATTGGAATTCTGGTGTTGTTTTGGGTGACGGTCCGGTTCATTGGACCCTCTCTGGGCTGGTGGGTTTTAGCAGGCTAACTGGCAAGCTAACGGTAGGGGATTGAACGAAAGAGGTCTAACGAATCGGGAATGAATTCAGGAATTAGGACGTCACAACTTGGAGTGACCTGGATAACGGATTCCTGATGAGTCTGTTCATGAATGCTGAAGTGCTTTGTCACTGTCGATACGTCTAAACTCTCCGGACCCCGTTAAGATGGGGCGAAGGGGT
>JAAFJU010000352.1 GCA_013298165.1 Synechococcales cyanobacterium bin31.maxbin.ball.101
TAGTTTTAATAGTGTTCTACCACTATTGCTTCTTGATGCAACGGACGTGAAGGATTCCAAGACTCTAGCTGCGATCGTCCAAAAAATGCTTAAAACTCTTAACGATAAGAAGCAAGATATGAACGATCGGGCAATATCAGCAATGGCGCTAGTCAAGCTAAGTGACAGTAATTCAGTAGTTATTCAAGAAATTGTCAAAATACTCAGGGACACGACAGAAGATATCAATTTTCGATGGGTGATCATTTCAATAATCAATCAATGGAACTATAACACCAGTGATAGTAAGCAGCAAAGTAACGCCATAAGAAGACGTTTTGCGCCAGAAGTTGTCAGTATACTCAAAGACCAAACACAGGATGCGAGTATTCGGATTGAGGTCGCTGAAATTGTTGTCAGCCTGGGTGATAGGGCAAAACCTTACATTCCAGACATTGCTAGACTCCTTCAGGATAGCTCAAACCTTGCGATCCCAGGCAGAGCTGCTCTTGTCTTAAGTACGTTGGGTGATCCAGCTAAACCCTACATTTCAGATATGCTCAATATCCTGAGGGATGAGACACTCAAAAATTATTCTTATTCTCCTCAGAAGAATGCGGCAGCGGCTCTAGGAAAACTGGGTAACGCTGCAAAACCCTATATTCCAGATCTCCTCATCATTCTCAAAGACAAGAAAAGATATGTCGAAATTCGGCAGGAAATTGTTTCTACTTTAGGCAAAATAGGCACGATTCCAGACATTCTGACTATCCTTAAGGATAAAAAAGAAGATGTCGAGGTTCGGAGAATTGCGGCTTCTGCTCTAGCTCGATTAGGTGCGGGTTCAGACCTACTGAATTTCATCCAAGATAAAAGCGAGGATATCGAGGTTCGGAAACGTATCATGATCCCATTAGAGAAATTGGGTTACACAGGCAAGAACTTCATCCCAAATCTTCTGACATTTATCCAAGATAAACAGCAAGACATTGATTCTCGTAGTCTCGCTGCTGATGCATTGTTACGGAATCTTGGTGATGCGACCAAACCATACGTTCCTACTATTGCAAATCTTCTGAAGGACAAGTCACAAGATAGAGCAGTTCGAGGCAAGGCAGCGCGGGTACTTATTAATCTAGGCGATGAAGGAAAACCATTCATTGCGGACATCATGAGTTTCATCAAGGAAAAGATCTCTAGTCCGTCGGATTGGGAGAGAGATTTTGGGAATAATATTGAGTTTCTCAGCAATGAGGCATCAGCCAATTGGGGAGATGCTGTTAAGCCCTTCATTCAAGATATTGCCAATGTCCTTAGAGACAAGAAGCAAAATCCCTATGTTCGCGGCCCAGCAGGGTACATGTTAATCAGCCTCGGTGACTCTGCCAAGCCCTATATTCCCGATATGATTGACTTTGTTCAAGATAAGACACATTCCGATCGTTCCACTGACGGTGGTCGTTGGGGTGTAGCCTCTTCTCTAACTGAACTCGGCGATGCAATCATTCCATTTATTCCAAATCTAAGAACCATTATCAACGACCAGACTGAAGAATCCAGTTTTCGAGTGGGGCTTGCCCGTAGCTTAATAGATCTCGGTGATCCAGGCAAAGTAATTATTCCAGACATGGTTGCTATCATCAGAGATAAGGCACAACCATTTGAAGTACGAAGTCGAATGTCTAGAGCCTTAGGTTCCTTTGGGGACGTAGCGGCCCCTTACATTCCGGACATCCTAAATCTAATCAAAACAACCTCATACAACAATGGAATTAGAGAAGCAGAAAGGCTGCGTGATATGTTTCCTTTAAGCTTTAGCTCTGTGAAACTTAAGTTTGAGCAAGTACTTCCTTTTGTCGATATGGCTGAATCTGTAAAGCAAGAACCGGATACATCATGGCGCTTGACTGCTTATGTCCAGAGTAATGGTAGTGATGAAATCAAGCATCTTTTAAAATGGGTGGGTAAGCCACAGCCAGGTAAAGTTCCCAGTCAACTCAATCACGAAGATGGGGTCAAAACCCTAACACTCTTCGCTAAAACCTGGGAATTTAGCCAAAACTTGCCCGATCTCCGTCGTAGCCTAATTCAGCCGATCGCCAATGTCACCCAAATGGTGCAATGGAAACC
>JAAFJU010000143.1 GCA_013298165.1 Synechococcales cyanobacterium bin31.maxbin.ball.101
CCGCCTTCTAAGCGGTCGGTCACAGGTTCGAATCCTGTAGGGTCCGTTTTCATCCTTCATCTTTCTAGATATGACTGAATTACTAAAAACCTGGATCGAGTCCACCATGGCGAGTGCGGGTAACTTCGGCATTGCCATGCTGATGTTCGCGGAAAATATCTTCCCGCCGATTCCGTCCGAGTTGATCATGCCTCTCGCAGGGTTTACGGCGCATACCAAGCCGGAGTCTGGTTTGACGGTGTCTTCTGTGATTATTGCGGGCCTACTGGGGACGATGCTGGGGACGATGCCTTGGTATTACCTCGGGGTTTGGCTGGGGGAAGAGCGGCTGCGGGTCTTGGCCGATCGCTATGGAAAATGGGTGGGGATGACGGGCGAAGACCTCGATCGGGCGAATCGTTGGTTTTATCGTCACGGAAATGTTGCGGTTTTTCTGGGGCGCTTGGTGCCGGGATTGCGGACGGTGATTTCGTTGCCAGCGGGGATCGCTCGGATGCGATTGGCTCCGTTTTTGGCTTACTCGACCTTAGGCAGTGGAATCTGGATTTCGATCTTGACGGGCGCAGGCTATGTCTTAGGTAAAAATTATGAGCTGGTGGACCAATATCTGGCTCCAGTCTCGAAAATTGTGGTGGTGATTTTGGTCCTGGCGTTCGGCTGGTGGCTCTGGCAAAAACGATCGAAGCAGTCCAAAGGGTAGAGCCGGGTCTGTACTTATATCTAATTTCATATCTAACTTCGAGAAGAATTTTAGTCGGTCTGTCCGGATCCTGGTGGACTGCGATCGCAAATGACTGAAGTTCGGTGCTGAAGTTCGCAGACCTCTCCGTCGATCTATCTGCTGATGTTGTTGAATTTGAATTGGTTCCTGTTTGGGTGTTTTGCCTGTGCCGTAATCGGGGATAATGTGGGCTACGCGACGGGATCGCCCTATGGACGAGAACATATTTATCAAGAACGCAAGGCAAATCGCCATTGAGTAGGCCATTGAATACCCAACTGAACCCACCCAAACCCTCTGAGTCTTTTCGTAAAGGGCGATCGAACTACTGGCGATTGCTCCCGCTGATTCGTCGGCAAAAAAAGTATATTTTTCAAGCGCTGCTTTGTACGGTTGTATTCAGTGCGATTTGGCCGATTTTGGCTTATAAGTCGCAGATCTTATTTAGTGCGATCGGCAACGGCAAGGTGGATCAGATCCTGGATTTGATCGTATTTGCGGCGTCGATTTTTGTGGTGCAGAAGGCGGCGCAGTTTGGGATGGATTCGTTGATGGCGCGGGCGTCGTTGGCGGTTGCGTTTGACCTCAGGCGATCGGCCTTTGGCAAGTTGCAGGCATTGAGCTTGAGCTATTTTGAAACGGCGCAGACGGGTGACTTAAGCTACCGGATGACGGAGGATATCGATCGGATTGGGGAAGTGGTTTACAAATTGTCGCACCAGTTTTTGCCCTGCATTTTGCAGCTCATTGGTGTGTTGGGGTACATGATCTATCGCAGTTGGCAGATGACGCTGGCGACGTTGATTGTGGCTCCGATTCTGGCGGTGTTGATTGGCTGGTTTGGCGAAAAGATGCGGACGTTCTCCAGTCGCAGTCAGCAGCAGGTCTCTGATCTGTCGTCGCTGCTGGTCGAAACCTTTGGAGGCATTCGACTCATTAAAGCCTTTGCGGCGGAACAATATTCGATCGATCGCTTTTCCGAAGAAGCCGAACGCAACCGCAAAGCTAAGTTCGAAACGGAGCAACTGCGGGCGATCGAATATCCTGTGGTCGGGTTTCTGCAAGTTCTAGCCTTTTGTGCGCTGTTCTTCCTCGGCGTTTGGCTCATTTCCAATAAGACATTAAAACCAGAAGAGTTCGGCAGCTATTGTATTGCGGTGACAATGCTGATTGATCCAATCAATCTGCTGGCGAGTAATTACAATGAATTTAAACAGGGAGAAGCGTCCGTCGATCGAATCTATGAATTAATTGATATGCAGCCCAGCATTGCTGAATTGCCGGGAGCGATCGAATTGCCTGCGATTCAGGGCAAAGTAGAATTGCAGAATGTGAGTTTTTTCTACAAAAGCGATCGGCCTGTCTTACAAGACTTAAGTTTGCTCGCGAAACCGGGTCAAGTCATTGCTTTAGTGGGGGCTTCAGGGGCAGGAAAATCGACCCTGGTGAATTTGATTCCGCGCTTTTATGATCCTCAAAAGGGCAAACTTTTAATTGATGATGTTGATGTGCGATCGGTGACGCTGCGGAGTTTGCGTCGGCAGATTGGCATTGTGCCGCAGGAGACGACGCTGTTCTCTGGGACGATCGCGCAAAACATCGCCTTTGGTCAGACAGAGATTGATTTTGCAGCGGTTGAAGCAGCGGCAAAAGTGGCGAATGCCCACCAATTTATTAGTCAATTTACCCAGGGCTATCATACTTGGGTGGGAGAGCGAGGCGTGAACCTGTCGGGAGGGCAACGTCAGCGTATTGCGATCGCCCGTGCGGTGTTATTGAATCCGCGAATTTTGATCCTGGATGAGGCGACGAGTGCGTTGGATTCGGAGTCTGAGGCACTAGTCCAGGAAGCCTTAGAGCGCATTATGCAAGGTCGAACGGTGTTTGTGATTGCCCATCGATTGGCGACGGTGCGCAAGAGCGATCGGATTTTGGTGATGGAGAAGGGCGAGATTTTGGAGTCTGGGACCCATGACGAACTGTTGAGTCACAAAGGTCGCTACGCGGGGTTTTATGCGCAGCAGTTTTCGTAAATAAATCCCTTCTTAATTTCGCTCTCTATCCTTAACTAGATCCCGAAAGTTATTTAATTGCGCTAGATCTGGAAATGCTCTTTTAGGAATGATATAGAAATGTCGTTTGGAGACGAACAGAAGAAACGATTGCTTTGATTCTTTGACCTGTCGAAATGTAGACCAAGGATAATGAGTCTGAGAAAATGGCTCCTGAAACATAATTCCCTCTTCGTCGATCGAGGCTGTATTAGAACGAAATAATGATGATTCATCTTTCCATAACCCTCTGAGACGGCGACGATGAAAGAATTTCTGAATTTCGATTACGGGGAGCCAGCAAAGGACTTGTACTACAAGTGCTAATAAGGCTTCCCATGAAAACCGACCGAGGAAGCCAATGCTCATTCCGAGTAACATCCACATAACTTGAAATGTTAATATGCCGTAAGTAATCTTGGCTGTAATGTTCGGAGAATGCAGGCTAGCGCTTTCTAGATAATCTTGAGAGTCTAACTGATATTGGATTTGCATAAACTGAAATTATTGTTCTATCGAATCTTTCCTAGCTTAAACTTCCCTAGAACAGGGTACTTTTATCAAATTGTTCGTCAGTCTTGCTATGATCAGCGTAGTCTAAAAAAGATATCTCATTATGCCCCGTGGTGAAATTGATCGGATTCGAGAGCGATTTCGGACTCGCCAATATGATATGTCGGCTCATGCTATGGAGGAAATGGCGGAAGATTTATTGACGATCGAAGACGTAGAAGAAGCTGTCCTGAACGGTCGATTGAGTCGAGTTGAGACCGACGATCCTCGGGGAACTCGATATATAATTGTAGGGGTCGCCATGGATCAGCAAACACCTGTCGGCGTAGTGGGTCGTTTTTCCAGTAGCGGGCGTTATCTTGTGATTACGGTATATGAAGTCACAGCATTTGAGGGCTAATCCTATGTATGGATATCAATGTGAATATTGTGAGGGTACTGTTCAGTCCCGATTGTTGAAGCGCGAAGCCTTTAAACATCGGGATGGATTTGTCATTCTTGAAAATGTGTCGATTGGAGTCTGCAATAATTGTGGAAATCGATATTATTCAGCCGATATTTTGCACCGTGTGAATGACGTCGCGACAGGTAAAACTCCCGTTGAACGAGTGGAACAGATTCCCGTCGTACAGGTCAGATTAAGCGCTTAGTTCAACTATGGAGAACTGATATGTCGATCGCCTCCCCAACACTCGAACCCGAGATCAAGCTTCAGGCCATCAAACTGACCGACTCTCCCGTCATGCTTTTTAGCGGCCTGACTTGGCAAGAGTTTCGATCGGTGGAGACATTGCTTGATCGATCGGGCTATCGGTTTTCGTTTTTAGACGGCGTGTTGGAGATTGTAAAAATGCCAAAGGAACTGCACGAAACGACGAAAAAACGGATTGCGGGACTGTTGGAACTGTATTTTCTGCTGGCGGGATTTGATTTTAGTCCGACGGGTTCTATGACGCTGGAAAGTGAACCCGATCAGGCCAAGCGAGAACCCGATGAATCTTATCGTTTAAAACCAGGCAGTACTCGTCCAGATTTGCTGTTGGAAGTGGTCGTGACCAGTGGTGGACTGAATAAATTAGAACTGTATAAACGCCTAAAAATCTCAGAGGTTTGGTTTTGGGAAGATGGGGTGTTGGATCTTTACCATTTGCGGCAAGAGAGTGAGGAGTTGCGCTATGAGAAAATTGTACAAAGCGAGGAAGTTCCCGGCATTGATCTGGAACTTTTAAAGCGTTGCATTTTGATGAATAGTCATGTGGAAGCGCTGAAGGTTTGGCAGAAGGGTGCGACTGAGGGACGATCGTAAAACCAGCGATTTTAAACTGCCAGTTCTACGATCGTTTTAAACACTCAATCAAATACTTTAATGCAGTACCTTAGAGAGTGTAATAGCCAATTACCAAGGATTAGCAGGCTGATTCTTGATTTTCACCCAATAGCGCACCGTCTGTTGTTGGTCAATGCCCTGAATCGCCCCATAGGCTTGTCCCCAGAATCCCCAACCTGGATTAGATCCCGTTCCATCATGGTGTTCAGCCATGCGGAACCCAGAATTCCCATAGATTAAGCTACCCGCTGCCGCACATTTCCCGTCAGCCACTGATTCCGACGTTAACGAACTGCCCAAGACATCAGGAATTGCAAACGCTTGACGTTTGGACCAAGTCGCCACATTGGCACCACCAGAACTGACATATTCCCCTGTGACCAACTCCTTTGGCTTTGAGAGATTGGCCTCTTTGCTAACGCAGAGCAGAGACCGACGTTCAGTAATTGGAGTATCGCCTTGGTAAGCATTGGTTGTGCCATGACGACCAAAGAGTGCAGAGCTGCCGCTCGTGGATTTCAGTGTCCAAGTCATTGCTTTTTTGGGTGCTCGACGTTCTGAGGCTGAGGCATCAGAGGGCGTTGCCGATGGTTTGAGGATGGGTTCAGACGCTGAATTAGCATTCGGCACGACCTTAGTCGCAAAAGCAGCAGGTAAATAGAGAGAAGCAATCAGACCGAATGCAGTGACAGCCGCGAGGGGCGCAGCAAGAGGGGGAACGGTGACAATCTTTTTGGAAAGCATCAGGAAGTCCTCGATTTTCTTGGATATTGTCGTATTCTCCGTAAAAATACGACTTCGGGACTATTCCTTAGGGATTTATATAAGTTCACATTTGTAAACTCAGATACAAATTCAGATGACGATCGCGAAACGATCGTGGCATCAATCAGGTGATGCAATCTGATTGGTTTTTGATTGGTTTAAAAATCGTCAGTGCGCTCTAATTGCCATAGGGTTTGATCATTTTCATCGCGAACACGGGAGATGACCCAACTGCGCCACACCCAATCCTCTTTTTTAGCAACGATCGTTTTCGCAGGAATTTGTACGACGATCGCCAACTCTTCTGTGGTTAGCAAATAGTTGCCCTTGGCCGCCTCATCCGCAAACCGCAACCGTTCCATGGCTTCTGTTAAAACTTGCATATCAAACTCACTTTTGGGTTTTACCGTTTTGATTTCTACAGCGGGACTTTCTTTTTTAACGATCGGTTTCACATCAGCTTTCACTTCAATATTCGCTTCAGCCGAAACCTCAGGTTTGGTTTCAGGCTTTGCCTCAGGCTTCAAATTAGCGCTGGCTTCGTACTGACGTAATGCGATCGGCGCACCGTGGGAATAGGACACCGCAATTTGATCGCAGCGCTCGTTGCCTTCATCTCCCGAATGGCCCCGCACATATTGCCATTGCACCTTTCTAGAATTCAAAGCATCCAACGCCTCCCACAGATCCTGATTGAGGACCGCTTTCCCCGTCGAACTTTTCCAGCCCTTCTTCTTCCAGCCCGAAATCCATTTGGTGATGCCATTGATCACGTATTGGCTATCGGTGTAAAGAACCACGCCCTCTTTTTGGCCTGATGCCTGGTAGTATTCCAACCCCGCGATCGTCGCCTGCATCTCCATGCGATTGTTCGTCGTCCGTCCCCGATCGCCCCCACCCAACTCCTGAATCCCTCCGTCCGCAAAATAGACTACGGTTCCCCAGCCCCCAGGACCGGGATTTCCAGAGCAAGCGCCGTCGGTGTAGATGCGATCGATTTTGGCCATTGGCTGATTCATGGGAAAAATTTAAGAGCCTGAGCAGAACATCTGAACCATTATCCACGAAAGTGACCGATCGACGATCAGATCCCGTCTCAGATCTCGTGCTTCAGATTAGGTGTCACATCGGCGATTCGTTAGATAATCTAGAGAGATTGACAAACTCCTGTCAAAAGGGTGTCAGTTTCAGTTGGCAAGATACAATAAGATTCGATCGCCATCGATCTTAAGTTCAAATTTTCAAGATCACGTTTTAGTCGCGATCGTTCACAGTTCTGGAGTACCGCACACAATGGGAAGAGTCGTAGGGATCGACCTGGGCACCACAAATTCGGTTGTCGCCGTCATGGAAGGGGGCAGGCCCGTTGTCATTGCCAATGCGGAAGGAATGCGCACGACGCCCTCGGTGGTCGGCATTAGTAAGGATGGCGATCGGCTGGTGGGACAACTCGCCCGTCGCCAAGCCGTGCTGGATCCTCAAAACACGTTCTACAACGTCAAGCGCTACATCGGTCGAAAACACACCGAACTGATGCCCGAAGACAAGCAGGTGCCCTACACGGTGCGTCGGGACGAAAATAGCAACATCAAAATCAAGTGCCCGCGTCTAGAACGTGATTTCGCCCCCGAAGAAATCTCCGCCATGGTTCTGCGGAAACTTGCTGAGGAAGCGGGTCGATATTTAGGCGAACCCGTGACGGGCGCGGTGATCACGGTTCCGGCCTACTTCAATGATTCTCAACGTCAAGCCACTCGCGATGCCGGACGGATTGCGGGCTTAGATGTGAAACGGATCCTGAACGAGCCGACGGCGGCCTCTTTGGCCTATGGACTCGATCGGCGTCAGAGTGAACTGGTGCTGGTGTTTGACTTGGGTGGCGGAACCTTTGACGTGTCGATTTTGGAAGTGGGGGATGGCGTCTTTGAGGTGCGATCGACCAGTGGGGATACGCAACTCGGTGGCGGCGACTTCGACATGGCGATCGTTAACTGGCTTGCAGAAGAGTTTTTAGAGCGAGAAGGCATCGACTTGCGGCGCGATCGGCAGTCCCTCCAGCGGCTGACCGAAGCGGCGGAGAAGGCCAAGATTGAGCTGTCTGGTGTGAATGTGACGGATATTAATTTGCCGTTTATCACCGCCACGGAGGATGGGCCGAAGCATATTGAGACGCGCCTGACTCGATCGCAGTTTGAAGCGCTGTGCAGTGAGCTGGTGAGTCGATTGCGCATCCCCGTGAAGCAATCCATGCGCGATGCAGGCTTTACGCCCCGCGATATTGATGAAATCGTCTTGGTCGGCGGCGGAACCCGGATGCCCATGGTCCAGGAACTCGTGCGATCGATCCTAGGCCGCGAACCGAATCAAAACGTGAATCCAGATGAAGTCGTGGCGATCGGGGCGGCGGTTCAGGCCGGAGTTTTGGCGGGGGAATTGAAGGATATTCTCTTGCTGGATGTGACTCCGGTTTCGATCGGCCTGGAAACGATCGGTGGTTTGATGAAAAAGCTGATTCCCCGCAACACCACGATTCCGGTGCGGCGATCGGATGTCTTTTCTACCTCTGAAGACAATCAAACCTCGGTGGAGGTTAACGTCGTTCAAGGCGAACGGGAAATGGCGAATGGGAATAAAACGCTTGGAAAGTTTAAACTCATGGGCATTCCACCTGCGCCGCGAGGGATCCCGCAGGTTCAGGTTTCGTTAGATATTGACGCCAACGGGATTTTGCAAGTGACGGCCATGGATCGGACCACGGGCCGGGAGCAGAGCATCACGATTCAGGGGGCTTCGACCTTGAGTCCGGATGAAGTGCAAATGATGATTCGGGATGCGGAGGTCTATGCCGACAGCGATCGCCTTCGCCGCGAAAAAGTCGAAAAACGCAACCGAGCGGAAGCCATGGTGGTGCAAGCGGAACGCCAAATGCGGGAAGCGACCTTGGACTTCGGCATGAACTTTGTCGCACCCTACCGATCGCGCATCGAGCCGCTGAATCAACGGCTTCGACAAGCGCTGGGCGATAATGATGAGCGGTTGATTGACATTACAGAAGCGGATCTGAAGGACGCAATTTCGGACCTTCAGCGGGAAGTTTACGATCGCAACCAGGAATATGAAAAAGAAGGTGGATTCTTGGAGGCGGTCAAGGACTTCTTCCTGGATGACGATGACGACTATTACGACTACAACAATCGTCGAGATGGCTACGATTACAATCCTGGCTCCTATAACTATGGCAACCAGTACGGAACCGGACGGTATGGCAACTCAGGTGCATTGCCGCCCAGTCGAAATCCCTCTTTTGATGACTGGTCTTCGGGCAATCGGGCGATCAACAATGGCGACTATAAAGCGCCTGACTACAGATCACCGGATTACAGAACGCCTGACTATAATCGCCAAGAGCCGCGCCGGGATGCCTACAACGATCGGTCCAACGATCGTCCAACCGATCGCCCAGCCAGCCGTCCCGACGATCGCTATGATGCGCGTCCAACCGATCGGAACCGCAATGATGATCGTTACGACGATCGCTATGACGATCGCTACGATTCCCGTCCTCCCAGCCGTCCGCCTGCTCGTCCTGACGACCGTTACGACGATCGGTATGATGCTCGACCGGATGACCGTTACGACGATCGCTACGACGATCGGTCCCGTGATGGGGGTCGGGATGTGAGAAAGCCAATCGATCGGGATGCGAACCGCGATCGGAAACCTCGAAACGATAAGCCCAACTATAACTATGACAATTGGGATGGGGATGATTGGTAGATCTAGGCGGGCTTCGACTCCGCTCAGCCCTCGATCTTCTGCGCTCAGTCCCTGATCTTTATTTGTCCAGATCTGATCTCGCTTCACCCAAAAATATCCGTGGGGTGAGCGGAGTCGAACCCCAAACCCAACCGAAGTCCTCCAATCTTCTGTATCCCTCAACATCTCGCGTGGGCTGAGCGGAGCCGAAGCCCAAACCCGATCGATCGCCCGAATGTTTAACTATCCCTATGCAAAACTTCCGCAACTACTACGAAATCCTAGGCGTCGATCGCGACATTGAAAGCGACGAAATCAAACGCGCCTATCGTCGTCTCGCCCGCACTTATCATCCCGACATGAATCCGGGTGATAAAGCGGCTGAAGAACGCTTCAAGGACATCAACGAAGCCTATGAGGTGTTGTCTGATCCCGATCGGCGGGCGCAGTACGACAAGTTTGGGAATTTTTGGAAGCAAAAGGGATTTGCGGGGGTCAATAAGGCGTGGGACTTTTTCAAAACCAAACCCGGCACGCAACAACCTGAAGAATCCGAAGAAGATTTCAGCAAAATTCGTGACTTCAACGAGTTCTTCGACACGGTTCTGAACAACCAAGAAAGCTCCCGTAAAGGCGGACGACCTAATCGCAGCGATCGGAACCCACCCAGCGGAGGCTACGACTACTCCAGCAACGCCGCTCGCCCCAACAGCTCCAGCCGCCCCAACAGCCGCGACAACTATTTCAACGAACCCGCCCCCCGACCCAACGCCTTCAACGAAGCGCGTAATCCCGAGCCGCGTCGCGCCGCCGAAGCGAGACGATCGGACGACGACTGGGGACCGTCCAAACCCCGCGACGACGACTGGGGCAGTCCCGCTAGACCCCGCGAAACCGCCGAAGAGAATTGGGGACCGTCCAATCCTTCTAGATCCGAAGAACCCGCACCGCGCAAACCCAAACCCCGCGACGCAGAAGCCCAGCTTACAGTGCCCTTGGAAAAAGCCTACAACGGCGGAAAAGAGCGGATTCGATTAGAAGATGGTCGGTTATTAGAAGTGACGATGCCCGGTGGATTGGTCTCAGGGCAACGCATTCGATTGGAAGGTCAAGGGATTAACGGTGGCGACTTATTTTTGACGATCGACCTGATTCCCCACAAATTTTACCGTTTTGACGGACTCAACCTCGTCTGCCAAGTCCCCTTAACGGTCCCAGAAGCCATCCTCGGCGGCGAAATTGAAGTCCCGACCCTAGATGGCCTCGTCCGCATGAACATCCCCGCAGGTGTCAAATCCGGCCAACGCTATCGTCTCGCCAAAAAAGGCTACCCCAACCCCGAAGGCGATCGCGGCGACCAAATCGTCGAACTCCAATACGCCCTCCCGAAGGACCTCAGCGATCGAGAACGCGAACTCTACGAAGAACTCCGCCAAATCAACACCACCAACCCCCGATCGTCCCTCCTCTAGCCCCCTCTCACCCCAAAGTCTGTAAGGGCGGGCCTCCCGCGCCCACCCCCACGCAAAATCCCCAAAAACAAATCCCCCAGCCTAAAACCTCAGGCTGGGGGATCTATCGTTAAAAACTCAGAATCTTAAAACAGACCCAAAGTCAGCGCCTTATCCACAGGGAAGAGCGCGCCAGCACCGAGGTACAGCGCAAACACAGTCCCGAACAAGAACACCGTCAT
>JAAFJU010000057.1 GCA_013298165.1 Synechococcales cyanobacterium bin31.maxbin.ball.101
GTTTTCACTAAAGTCTAAACATTTGTCCTTAATCAGCTTCTAAACCTAAGTCTTTCAAGCGTTGTGCTAGCCGATCGGCCCGTTGAGACTCCCGATCGGCCCGTTGACGTTCTTGTTCAGCCCGCTCAGATTCTTGGTCGGCCCGTTGGGATTCCTGGTCGGCCCGCTGCCGTTCTTGTTCAGCTTCGGCTTCTTTTTGTGCCCTTTTTTCGGAAGCCCAGGGGAGGAGATTGCCCTCGGCATCCCAAAACCTCAGCCAATAGCCCATCCGCTGATGACGGACGCCTTTCCAAGCGGCGATCGATAATTGCATTGGCTCGATCCAATAGCGTCCGGACTCTTCAATCAGGAGCCGATCGTAGCGTCCAAATTCATTGAGCTGGTACACCTGAAAATCGCCACTCAACGGCTCGAAAATCCCGTAATAGGGCACTTTTAAGACCTGTTCATAGAAGTACCATTTCCCCATGGGATTGTCGGGCTTCATGGAATATTCAGTTCCATCGGTGGTCGATAAAAACTCTAGAACGATCGTGGGTACCTCACCCTCTAGATGAGGCGTATAGCTGCGATCGACCTCTTGGAAGGGTACCGTAATGTTGGCCACGTAGGCCCAGTCGGGGGCTTTGGCGATCGTTTTTCCATCCACTGTTGCGATCATGCCGTAGTCGGTACAAATCAGGGTATTTTCTCCAACCAATCCTGCTTCGTTCAAAATTTCAGTCAGGCCAGCGGCAATGGTCGGTTGAAGGATATTGTCCACGGGGTCATCCGGTAAAATGAAGTCAGCAGGCAGTTTTTCCCAAGTAATGACAGGCAGCAGGGTCTTGGTCCGTGGACGAGGCGTTGGGACCTGCACAGAAGATTCAAGCGTAGATTCAAGAATGGGTTCAAGAGTAGAGGACGTGTCTCGAACTTTGGGTTTGTCTTCAGTGAGCATGACTTGACCTTCCATACTTGAGCTGTACTTGAGCTTAAAGTCCTTCTCAATCCTAGCTTATTTCAACAATTACCACTTTCGGTTGAGGGCATTTACCCCTTCAACCCAAGTGGGAAACCACATCCGTATCTGGTAGTCTTTTGCCTCCAGCGGCCAACCCAAAAACACAGGAAGCCACCAGACAAATCCCACGATCGCCACTCCCATCCCAAACCAAACCAATCGACTCCAATCTTGATCTTCACGGGCTAAGAAGCGATCGCCCCACCAAGCCAACGCCAACGTCGCAAAGACCGAAGACCCCATGTAGTGATAAAGGAATGCACAACGGCTAATTCCCATCCAAGGAATCAGGTTTGCGCCGTAGCCTACCATAATCGCAATTAACGTAAATGAATCCTGGGATGTTCTTTGAGCGTTTGGTTCAGAAGATTCGTACTCATCGGAGCGCGTTTTAAATGCTTGAAACAATGAATCGCACAATCTAAAAATTAACGCAATTCCCAATGTAACGATCGCCGCAGTACTCATCCACCAAAGAAAGGGATTTCCCATGGCATGGACAGCGTAGGTGGATGCCCCCGGCAGTGCAGTTATATTCGGTGCATTCAATGCGATGGGACTCGCTGGATCAATCCCAATTTTGTAAAAATAAGCCACCGGAATCAACATCGTTAGCCAAGTCTGCCAGGTCGAACAGTAGGGATGGACTGCCCCGATCACCGCACTGCCCTTGTGATAGCGATAGATCTGATCCTGCAATTCGAGGAAGGGAAACTCTGGGTTTTGGGCGATGTGAGGAATCCAGAGGATGTAATAGGTCAATGGCACGATCGCGATTCCTAGCAGCAATGCGATCGGCGAAAGCTTCGTGATTTTGATCGGCAGTGCTTCAGAATTTTTTAGGCTGGGGCTAGTTTTGCGATTCAAAGCTCGAAAGAGCCAAGCAAAACCGTATAGTCCCGCGACTGCAATTACAAACCACAATCCATTCCACTTAATCGAGACCGAACAGCCTAAGAAGAACCCCGATAACGCGGCCCAAGCCCAGGACTTTGACGGGATTAGATGATTTTCAAAGAGATCTTCCTCTCGTTCAACGATCGTTCTCGCTGCGATTAAAAAACAAATCTGCCCCAGCAATCCAAACAGAACTAGATACACATTGTTTAATGCATATCGAGACTCCACTAAAAACAATCCATCCAATGCCGATAAAAGCCCGACCAACACCGCAAACCGTCTGCGCTGGGTCAACTGAAACGCCAACCCTGCTACCACCAGTGGAATAAACGACCCCGTCACCGCATTTAACCAGCGATAGCTCCAGGTTTTGATCACCGAGCCAGTCAGGTCATTGACGACACCTTGACCAAAGGGCAACTTCTCTCCGATCGCAATCCCCATGGCAATCAAATACTGGCTCAAGGGCGGATGGGCATTGAAAAACTTCGTTTGGGTCAGGTAGTTGTTGGCAAATTTGGCATAGTAAACTTCGTCGAAGACCAGGGTATTGAACCGTTCCAGGCCCCAAAATCGCAGCGCCAGTGAAAAGACAAAGATCCCAACCATCCAAGCGTAAAAGCGGGACGATCGGGAATCTAACGTAAGGCGAGGCGAAATCGTCATGGGCAGCACAAACCAGATCTGAACGCCTTAGAACTTATCGTAGAAGACAAGGTTTATGCAAATTTTGGGTTGTGTTTGGGCTTCGACTCCGCTCAGCCCACGAGTCTGAGGTTGAGTAAATGTGGGTTGTGTTTGGGCTAGTCCTTACGGACGTAAACTACGACTCCGCTCAGCCCACGAGTCTGAGGTTGAGCAAATTGTGGGTTGTGTTTGGATTTCGACTCTGCTCAGTCTAGGAGTCCAATGTTGAGGGCTGAGCGGAGCCGAAGCCCGGTTTTATCGCACCCGCTTCTCAAGGTATTGTCCAATCATCTGCTGCTCACCCGATCGAGAAATAATCGTCTGCCGGGTGCGATACTGGGTGCCGATCAACTTAACCTCTTCCTCAAAGACAGAACCCTGATATTCAGTTCGCAGTGCCAAGGTCTCCGGATTACTGAAGGAAAACGTCGCTCTGATCGGCTTGGGCGTCGCAAAGCCCCGATCGCGATACATCACATCACCCTGAATCCCAAACAACGTCGAACCCTTGGACATCTCCTTGCCCAAAATCGAGTTTTTACTATCCCAAGTGACCGATGCGCCACAGGTCATCACGGTTTCATCTTCTAAGGCGTGCAACTGCGCCAGTTCTCGTAACTCCTGGCAACCTTGGGTCAGGTACTCGATCGTAATCAAGCTTTCGACTTCCTGGGTCTTCCCGTCTGGCAATGTATAGTACCGCCGTTCCGATCGCCATTCCCCCACCGACCGCTGGAAAAAATCAGAAATCAAGGCTTCAGGAGTAGAGTTTGCCGCTAAACGCTGTAGAGAAGAAATAGGCATGGACACCTTCGCTGAGAAAACTAAGGGAACGAAATCATCATCCAGTGGCCACAAACCCAAATGGTTGAAACATTTTACGTTTTAGACACTTTGCAAGCGTCGCGTTGTCAACTCAAAAACGATCGCCTGTCATGATTCTTAATATAGAACCCTGCAGGCGATCGTGCAACTCTCTATCCTAGAAAAAATCCAGAGTAGAGAGATTTTAGAGTAGAGAACTTCAGTGTCGAAAACCTTGTCGAAAACCTAGGATGGTTCCAGCATTAATTTGGCATAAGCCTCAGTCGCAAAAATTTCTAACAAATGATCCGCATAGGGAGCCAGCAGCGCCCACTGAGACTGGGAAAGCCTAGCCTTGATCTGGGATACCATCATCCGCAACATCATATCCACCCACAACCAAGACACCCCGACCGCCGGAAACACCATCACACAGAGGGGCAAGAGGTGGTTTTGGATCGCATCCATATTTCCCTCTAGAAAACAAAGCAGCAGGTACCCCTGAAACATCATCACGTCCCGTTTGACCGAGGCCGCGACTTGAGGATGGCTCATGTCCCCTCGATTGCTCCGAAACTCCGATAGCTCATGACAACCGATCGCATAGGTAGACTGCGAAATGGCATCCATGGCCGCAATCCATTGACCCGCCAGCAGGACCTTTTCAGACGAGGGCGCATAGCGAGGGGCGGTCTCAGAAATCTCCAGCCAAGGCACACAGACCTGCTCCTCCGCAAATCGGAAGTAGGGCATCAGCAACGATCGCTCCCAAGACTGCAACCGCTTTCCGATCGCTTGAGTCGCAAAGTGAAATTGAGTCGTCAAAAATCCGATCGTTCTGGGATCCTCATCCAAGAGATGCACCTGACGCAATGCTGCCAAAGCGGGCTGCATTGCGTCTCGTAACGCCACGATCGTCCCTAAACTCAAGACGTCAGACTCAATGAAACCTGCTGAAGACATTGGATTCGCCGATCGCGCGTAAAACGTCAAAACCGCCTCATAGACCGCTTCTACTCCCACCGAAAGGCGACGCACCTTCGCCAAGTTCATAACTTGATCCGTTCCAGCAAATAAGCGATGTACCTCTAGCCCGGACAATTCACAATGAACCTTGAGATGTCGCCGAACTTTCGCGCTTAATGTCTCTCGTCCCAAAGGAGAAAGCTGTGGAATGAGTTGTGCAACGGGAAAATCGGGATTGGCTTGGATCACATCATCCAGCGTGACCCTATAACGAGATAGACAGTATTGGTCGATCGTCGAGACGATAACCGCTGACCCGAAACCCGATGGCCCGAAACCTTCAGACACATCAGCAACATTCAACGCTAAAGCAGAATTGAGAAGACGAGAGGCAGTAAGCATAAACCCTGAAAAAAATGTGTACAGAAGGACGGACCGAAGACCGCAAAATCACCTAAAAATGACCGCTATAAAAAGCCGTAAAGTGACAAAATAATGAAGTTTTTGTCAAAAAATAGCCAATAAAGCAGTAATAGAGCTTACTTTATCAACTTTTCATCGACTTCTAATCCGTATAACCACGGCCCTTTAATTTAAATAAATAAAAACCCATTTTTTTACAAGAAATAGATTACTTAAGGTCAAATATCGCCTTTGAGGAGAGATTTTTATTTTCATGTTTCCTGAAGAATAATTCACATTAATCCTTGGAGATCGGCTCAGTACAAGGGCTGCGATCTTTTCTTTCAAACTCTGAGAAGTGGGGTACCATGCTCTCACTTCGACAAAGTCATCGGGCTTGCGACTACTCAATTTTCGGTTCAATCTCGGTTTAATTAACGTGTGAGTCATGGTTTATCAAGTGGACGATCGGGCAACATTATCAGTGGTAGAGCTAGCGCAAGGTGGGCACATGCCTTCCCTGAGCACTTGGCTTAATCAGCGCCTCTCTGTCCATCAATTGCAAGCCAAGCTCAGCTACGTTCGGCCTGGATATGTTCGGATTGCGATCGCCCTTCGTCCCTCGCCTCGGATTGATCCCAAGAATCCCGCGTTTCAAAAGCGCTTAGTTCGGTTCATCTGTCAGCAGCTTTGGACCTTGAATTCTGATGTGCTGGATGGCGCTTATATTGTCGTCACTTACGTGGGTCGGCCCAGTATTCTGTGGAAGCGGTCCGTTCGGATCACGTCACCTGCTCGTAAGGCTGTTCTGGAACGAACGCCTCAGCAGGTTCAAAAAAATCTTCGTCAAGCGACCCAAAAGCGCAAGCAGTTTCAAATGCTGCGATCGATGATGATTAGTGGCTCCTCTGCGGCGGCCTTTATTATGGGCTGCTGGTTGGGTTATGCGGATGCGCCCCCTGAACAGACCTATGCATCGGCCTCAAGTGGCATCGCTCAAGTTTCTAAGCCGTCGGAGAAGACTTCCGTGAATGCGGCACTGGAAAAAGTTGCGATCGTCCCCCACAAAGCTCAAAACTCCGATCCCAGCGTCAGCCTAATGTTCGGTGGTGACGTGACCCTCACCGATGCCTACACCGATAAAGTGGGTAGAAATCAGCAGTGGGCCTTCTCTCAGCTCGAAGAGTTTCGTCAAGCCGATATCAGCATGGTGAATTTGGAAGCGCCGTTTACCAGTGCAGCTCAGCCGCTACCGGGCAAAAAATTCAACTTCAAAGCCCCCGTTGAAAACGTTCAAGCGTTGCAAACAGGCGGGATTGACATCGTGACTCTGGCGAATAATCACGCCATGGATTATCAGCGGGCAGGATTGATGGAGACGACCCAAACCTTGAAGAAGGCTGGGATCCAATCGATCGGCGCTGGCGAAGATATCAAGGCGGCGCGGCGGCCTGTGGTCATGGATGTCAAAGGCAAAAAAGTTGCCTATCTGGGCTACTATGACGCCGATCTTCACGCCGCGACTGAAAAATCTGCGGGGACCAATCCTCGCCATAACGATCGGGTTGCAGCCGATATCAAGGCATTGCGTGGCCAAGTGGATTGGATCGTGGTGAATTATCACTGGGGTGAAGAATTAGCAAAATATCCTGGCGATTGGCAGATCGATCTGGCTCGTTTCACCGTCGATCAAGGGGCTGACCTAGTGGTGGGCCATCATCCCCATGTATTGCAAGGCGCGGAAGTGTATAAAGGTCGTCCGATCGTCTATTCCCTGGGTAACTTTATCTTCGGCGGTAATTCCCTCAGCGACTACGATACAGCCGCATTGAAAGTGTCCCTTAAGGACGAGCAAATGCGCGTGGAATTCTTGCCTGTACAGGTTCGGAGCTACCAAGCCCGAGTGGTCAACGGTCAGTCTGGTCAACAAATCCTGGGTCAAATTACCAGCGTCTCGGATATTTTCCAGCAGCCCATGACCTCCTCCATGACGCTGAATACCAAAACCAATCAAGCAACTCCGATCGAACCTGCTAAAGCGATGCCTGCGGATGCCATTCCGACTACGGCACCGCAGCCAGATCTCCAGTCTGCGCCGCCAATGGTTCCCGCTACGAAGCCCGAAGCCACTAAATCTGAAACCAAATCTCAGACTAAACCAGACGCCTCGCCCACCGTGGAGAAAACACCTGACCCAGAAAATCCCTGGAGTCAAGATTCGTTCATTAGCGGTCCCAACAAAGGCGAAAAGCTTCTAGTTCCTCACAGTGCCAAACCGAATTCTGAGGTCAAGGCTGCTAGTAAGCCTGACAGTTCTGATGTGAATCAGGTTGAATCAGCGGTCGAAACGCAATCTGTCGAAACACAAGCGGCCGAGCTTAAAGGTGGCGAAGCTCAAGTTGTCGAGACGGCGGCGCTGAAGGAATCGACGATCGACGACCTAGAAGCCGAGTCCATGGCTCCAGGAGAATCCATGAATATTCCCAAAGGAATTTCGCCGGAGTCCGATGCGGCAAAAGACACCTTTATCAGTGCCCCAGAGGTTCAACCAGATCCCGGCAAAAGTCTGGAACCCATGAAGAAGCATTACGCCGATGCGCCCATTAACCAACCTGCTCAAGACCCCCTTCCTTTGGCTGAAGTGGCAGTTCGACCTTAATGTCCTGAAGCGTTTTAAACGCGGCGGACGGTCTACCATGGGAAAAGTCAATTTTTCCCATGTGAGAGATGCGTTATTCCATAATTCACAAGACGACTTACGCCTATAGCGATGCGGTGGTGCTACAGCCCCATGTCTTACGGCTAAGTCCCCGATCGGATAGTTGGCAACGATTGGATGATTTTGAGATTACGGTCACGCCCCAGCCGCTGCAAATTTCGGACTACAGCGACTTAGATGGAAATCGCTTGTTGAAAGTGTGGTTTGAAACGGTGCCCTGCGATCGGCTAGAAATTATCACCCGTTCTCACGTCACCACTCATCAAGCCAATCCGTTTCTATATTTGGCAGAATCCTACTCCCTGCAATTTCCTATTGACTACCCGGTTTCGTTAGCCGCCCAACTTCAAAGCTACCTACAGCCTCAGCGGGCGATCGATCCCGTGGCGATTGAACTGGCTCAAGATTTGGCGGTTGAATCTGATGATCAGGTTGCGACGTTTTTGATGCGGCTGAACCAACGAATTAATGAACATTGCCACTATGCCGTGCGGGAAATGGGCCGATCGTTGCCGCCGGGGGTAACTTGGCGATCGCGCAAGGGAACTTGCCGTGACTTTACGGTGCTGTTTATGGAAGTCTGCCGAGCGGCGGGACTGGCGGCGAGGTTTGTGAGTGGGTACCAAGAAGGAGATGTGGCAGCGGGGGAGCATTATCTCCATGCCTGGGCCGAGGTGTATTTGCCGGGGGCGGGATGGCGGGGCTATGACCCGACCCTGGGGGTGGTGGTGAGCGATCGACATATTGCGATCGCGAGTAGCGTAGACCCGCTCTATGCCGCGCCTGTGAGTGGTGGATTTCGGCCTGTGCAGGTGAGTTCGACCATGAGCTATCAGTTGCAATTACGGGAGATTCCGTCATAAAAAAGCAGCGGAAGATGACTCTCTTCCGCCGCTGATTTAGTTTCTAAAGAACAAGACTATGCGGGAGCGTTTGCTGCCGCAGCCCGAACCGCTTCTGCCTCTTCAGGATGAATTCCCAAGCGAGTCAAGTTGATGCGGCCACGGTTGTCCACTTCACGGATCTTGACCACGACTTCATCGCCCACGCTCACTTCATCTTCCACGGTCTTGACGCGATAGTCCGCGAGTTGGGAGATGTGGATCATGCCTTCTTTGCCTGGTAGGAACTCTACAAATGCGCCGATCGGAATGGTCCGGGTGACTTTGCCCAGGTAGACATCGCCTTCCTTGAGACGCTTGGTCATGCCTTCGATGATGGACTTGGCCCGCATGGCCTTCGCGCCGTCAAGTCCAGAAATCGTGACCGTTCCATCGTCGTCGATGTCGATCTTGGTTCCGGTCTCTTCGGTGATGCTCTTGATCATCTTGCCGCCCGGTCCAATCACCATGCCGATTTGCTCGGGGGCGATCTTCAGGGTCATCAAGCGTGGGGCATAGGGAGACAGATCGTCGCGAGGGGTCTCGATCGCTTCCATCATTTTGCCAAGGATGTGAAGTCTGGCAGGCAATGCCTTATTAATGGCACTGGCAATCACTTCCATCGACAATCCGGTGATCTTCATGTCTAACTGAAGCGCCGTGATGCCATCTTTGGTTCCAGCCACTTTGAAATCCATGTCGCCAAGGAAATCTTCGATGCCTTGAATGTCACTCAAGACCCGCACTTCATCGCCTTCTTTGATCAGACCCATGGCTGCACCGCCAACGGGTTTCTTAATGGGCACTCCGGCATCCATCAGCGCCAAGGTCGAACCACAAACGGAACCCATGGAGGTGGATCCGTTGGAGGAAAGACATTCTGAGACGATGCGGATGACGTAGGGGAAGTCCACGCGGGCAGGCAAGACAGGAATCAACGCCCGTTCTGCTAGGGCACCATGGCCGATTTCCCGACGACCGGGCGATCGCATGGGGCGCGTTTCGCCGACAGAGTAGGGAGGGAAGTTGTAGTGGTGGAGATACCGTTTTTCGCTGTCGGGGCTGAGGTCGTCCAGTTCCTGAGCATCGCCGGGAGACCCGAGGGTCAACACGGACAGCACTTGGGTCAAGCCACGATTAAACAGTCCAGCACCATGGACGCGCTTGGGTAAGACGCCGACTTTACAAGAAATCGGACGAATTTCATCCAATTTACGACCGTCTACCCGGATGTTGTCTTCAACGACCTGGGCGCGCATTAGCTTTTTGGTGATGCCTTTGAAGGTCTCACCCACGATCTTGCTGTTGGCGGCGACGGCGACTTTGATGGGGTCATCTTCAGCCAACGCTTCAATCTCAGCCACGATCGCTGCTTTCACTTCATCCAATGCACCATCTCGCACCGCTTTGTCTTTCTCAAACCGAGCGAGGATTTCCTTGACAGGCTTGGTGGCTCGATCGGCCACAAAGGTTCCAAGGGTTGGATCCACAACAGGCGCTTCTCCAGTCACCAGTTCGATGCCCAGTTCTTTGCAGAGACTCAGTTGAGCGGCGATCAGTTCACGGACGGCTTCGTAGCCGAAGTCGATCGCTTCGATCATGTCCGCTTCAGGCAATTCATTCGCCCCAGCTTCAACCATGATCACGCCTTCTAAGGTTCCCGCGACCACGAGGTCTAGGTCTCCAGCAGAGATCTCAGCGTAGGTTGGGTTCAGCACGAAGTCGTCGCCCACAAGACCCACCCGCACAGCCGCCATGGGGCCGTTGAAAGGGATCTTAGCTAGGAGCGTCGCGATCGAAGCCCCAGTCACTGCTAAGACATCCGGCGGAACTTTTTCGTCCATCGACAAGGTGGTCGCGACGATCTGCAGATCATCCCGAAGCCAGCCGGGGAATAGGGGACGCATGGGACGATCGATCAGACGCCCAGTGAGGATTGCCTTTTCGGGAGGTCGGGACTCTCGACGCTGGAAACTTCCTGGAATTCGCCCTGCGGCGTACATTCGCTCTTCGTAATCAACGGTCAATGGTAGGAAATCAATTCCAGGACGACCTGAGGCACGGGTGGCGGTCACAAGGACTGAAGTGTCACCAGATTCAATGAGGACTGATCCCCCGGCTTGAGGGGCTAGAAGTCCAATTCTAAGCCGAATCTCCCGACCATCGAAAGATATAGACTTTACAATTTCTTCCATGTAGCGCGCTACCTTTTCTCTCTCTTTTTGTTCTGTGGCAATCGTAACACTTATATATACGTAGGAATCGCAGATCTCATCCAAGACCCCTCTATAATCTCACTGGTGACGTTCTTTTTTAACGTTTACAGACTAAACCCCCTTTAAATCATTTTACTCGCGACTCTAATCACCCTTCAGGAGTGCTGGTTCATGCTGATCTCGATCGCAACAAATTCTCTAGCGAATCCTCTTTTGACGCTAGGGTTACGATTTACGGCTTGGGGACTGACGATCGGTAGTTGTTGGAGCCTGTACCGCATGGTCCGAGACACGCTGCAAGTCAGCCACCGAATGCACCAAATCCCCTGTAGTCGCTGCCGTTACTTTACTCAGGACTACTTTCTTAAATGTACGGTCCATCCTAAAAAGGCGCTCTCGGAGGAGGCGATCGGCTGTCGGGATTACGAATAGCCCCTGTTTAGGATGGTTAGGTCCGATTGCGACTAGGCGGTTTTGCGGGTTCTGAGGAGGCTGGTTTCGATCGCGAGTAGGCAGTCAATCACCAGCCGCACAAAGTCTCGACCCATAAATAATCGCTCAATCAAAACGACATAGCAGCGAAGTTTTTCACTCAGTGGCATGGAATGTCCCGCAATGAAGCTCATTTGTAGCCAATAAAAGCGCCAAGTGGGAAAGTCTACCTTGCCTTTTTTGCTGGGATCCCACCAGTCGGTTGGAGGCAATGGGCCTGTAAACGGCAGTAAGCGCCGCCGACCTTTTTGGTTAGTGGGTACGGTCTGCATGGCTTGGGAGGTGTGCATCCGGTATTTGAAGAGCGGTTCCGGCACCTGATGAAATCGGCCATACATCGCCACCCGGCAGACAAAGATAAAGTCAGCGTGAGCATAGGAGCCTTGGCGAGGAGCCTGCTGCAAGACGCTCATGCGAATGAGTCCAAAGATTTCACAGCCACAGTCGTCCGCTATTTTAAGCAGTGCTCGGAGCCGACCGGAGGGCTTGGGATGGTCACTTTTGAGGTGGGTATATTCGGGACTACTGCTGAGCCGATTGCCATCGTCGTCCACATGAATGGCATAACAGTGGCAAAGGGCAACAGTCGGATCCGCTTCTAAAACAGCGACACATTTTTCTAAAAAGTCGGGAGCGAGCAAGTCGTCATGGGCTTGCCATTTAAAATACTTTCCTGTGGAGTAATTAAAGCCTTGGTTGTAGTTCCAGCCCGGTCCATAATTCTCTTCCGATCGGAAGTAACGAACGCGGCTATCCCGAGCTGCATAGGCTCTACAGATATCTGGAGTTGAATCGGTCGATCGGCCATCCGTAATGATGATTTCAAAATCTTGGAAGGTTTGGTTCAAAATAGAATCCAGGGTCTCCGACAGGTAGCGGGAGCTATTGAAGACTGGAATGGAGATGCTGACGGTGGGCGGGTGACTACTCATGGTTTCTACGATTCAGGACTCTTTCCACAAGATTTGTTTCCAAAAGGATGATAACAATTCCTACGCGCTTGAATGATACAAATTTTAATTTTTAGACACTTATGTGTCGATCTATTCAGACATTTCATAGAGATTTCCTGATTTTCCACGATGGGATGTCAGGCAATGTCATGAATTATGTCACATTTTTTCTGATAGGTTTTCCGATAAAGTGGGAGAGTCAAAATTATGAATCACCCCATGAACTCATTGCAAGCTGGTGCGTCTAGTTTGATGAATATAGGCCAGGGTCTGGTCTTGCCGGATCTTCTCTCTCCAGCAGGAAATTGGGACTGTGCAAGGGCGGCGGTGGAAAATGGGGCGGATGCCATTTATTTTGGACTCGATCGGTTTAATGCTCGAATGCGATCGCAGAATTTTACAGAGGCGGATTTGCCTGCGTTGATGGCCTTTTTGCATCAGCGGGGCGTGAAGGGTTATGTGACCCTGAATACATTGATTTTTCAAGATGAATTGCGATCGGCGGAGCAATATATTCGGAGCATTGTGGCGGCGGGGGTGGATGCGGCGATCGTGCAGGACGTGGGCATTTGCAATTTGATTCGGCATATTTCCCCAGATTTTCCGATTCATGGTTCGACGCAGATGACGGTGACGAGTGCGGCGGGCGTTGAGTTTGCAGCGGAATTGGGTTGTCAATTGGTGGTGTTGGCGCGGGAATGTTCGATTCAGGAGATTAATAAGATTCAATCGAAGATCAAAACCTCCTGTGAAATGCCGTTGGAAGTATTTGTCCATGGGGCGTTGTGTGTGGCCTATTCGGGGCAATGCTTGACCAGTGAAGCCTTGGGAGGGCGATCGGCCAATCGCGGTGAATGCGCTCAAGCTTGTCGAATGCCCTATGAGTTGATTGCTGATGGTGAGACGGTGGAGTTGGGCGATCGGCAGTATTTGCTGAGTCCGCAGGATTTGTCAGGGTTAGAGGTGCTGCCAGAATTGATTCAATCTGGGGTGACTTGTTTAAAAATTGAAGGTCGGTTAAAAGCGCCGGAATACGTTGCAAACGTGACGCGAGTGTATCGTCAGGCGATCGATCGGATTGCGAAGGATTTGAACTTGAATCAGAACTTTAGAGTGAGTTCGGGCGATCGGTATGATTTGGAAATGGCGTTTTCCCGTGGACTGTATACAGGTTGGTTTAAGGGCATTAATAATCAAGAATTAGCCCATGCAAGGTTTGGGAAAAAGCGGGGCGTGTATTTGGGGACGGTGGCGGGGGTTGAACCCGATAAATTCAACAATGTCCGAGTGGTCTTACGAACCCAGGCTCCTGTGAAACCCGGTGATGGTGTGGTGTTTGATGCGGGTCATCCCGATCAGCGTGAAGAGGGCGGGCGGGTGTATACCGTTGATCTGCGTCGTGGGGAAACCTATTTGACCTTTGGGCGGGATGCGTTGAATTTATCTCGGATTAATGTGGGCGATCGGATTTGGAAAACGAGTGATCCGGAATTGGATAAGCGGGTTCGTCAAAGTTATGACGGAGACAATCACTATCAACGGCCTTTGGATTTAGAGGTGCATGGCGGGATTGGGGAGCCGTTGGTGGCGATCGCTCGGGATGGTCAGGGCCATGTGGTGCAGGCGGAGTCCCAGATGCCCTGCATTGAAGCCCATTCAAAGCCGCTAGATACCGATCGATTGCGGGATCAATTGGGGCGATTGGGAAATACGCCGTTTGTGTTGGGTGAGTTGATTAATCATGTGACCGATCGAATTATGGTTCCGGTGAGTGAATTGAATCGCATTCGTCGGGAATTGGTGGAGGCGTTGGAGGTTGTGCGATCGGAGCCGTTGCGGTGGCAGTTGAACGAAGCGGCGCAGGTCTCGGATTTGTTAGCCGAAATCCGGAAGCCCCCTGCCCCCAATTCTGGGGGTTCTGAAGATGTATCGAATTTGATTGTGTTGGTGCGGGAGTTGGATCAGGTTGAGGCGGCGGTGAAGTTGGGGGTTAAGACGATTTATTGTGAGTTTGAAGATCCGCGTGAATATCGGGAAGCGGTTCAATTGGTGCGTCAAGCGGCTCATGCGCCGCAGATTTATGTTGCGCCACCCCGCATTATGAAATCCGGGGAGAATTGGATTTTAGAACAGGTGACGAAATGCATGGCGGATGGCTATTTGATTCGGAACTATGATCATTTGAAATATTTTGGTAATCCAGACATTATGCAAGCGTTGGGAAATCCAAAGTTGATTGGGGATTTCTCGCTCAATGTTGCCAATGCGTTAACGGCTCAGTATTTTAAATCCATTGCAAAGCTCGATCGGCTCACAGCGTCCTATGACTTGAATATTCAGCAATTGGAAGATCTGTTAGAGGGTGCGCCGCCAGAATGGTTTGAAATTACGCTGCATCAACATATGCCGATGTTTCACATGGAGCATTGCGTGTTTTGTGCGTTTTTATCTGAGGGCACAGACTATACGAATTGTGGGCGACCTTGCGATCGGCATTCGGTGACATTGCGCGATCGGACGGGAACGGAGCATATTCTCAAAGCGGATGCCGGATGTCGCAACACCTTATTCAATGGCGTAGTCCAAACAGGCGGCGAACATGCGAAACGGTTAATCGATCGGGGTGTGCGAAACTTCCGCATTGAGTTTGTGAATGAAACGCCCCACGAACTCCATCAAATTGTGCGCTGTTATCAGCAATTGCTCAATGGCGATATTACGGGCGGTGATCTCTGGCGATCGCTCCAAGCTCAAAATGCCCAGAAGGGGAGTCAGCAGCCCATGCAGAGACAGCTTGGGGTGACTAGAGGGACGATCGATCGGTGATCGTTAAATGCCCGATCCCCCTAAATCCCCCTTGAAAAGGGGGACTTTGATTGGAGTTTTGGGTTTTCCTTTTTGATTGGAGTTCCGGTTCCCCCTTTTTAAGGGGGCTAGGGGGATCGGGTCTTCTGAATAAACGAACGTTCTAAATCCTCTCTAACCCAGTTGAAGCGCTTGGGTCTGAACGAAGAGTTTGCCGATCGCTTTTGCAATTTGTTTTTCAGTGTTAGCTTGAACGATCGTTTGTTGCTGCTGATCTAGGAATTCGTAATAGTCTGCCAATTTGTCTAAGCCGGAACAATCCACGAGACATTCAACGGCCAAAAACATAGCAGCACTGGCAACAACGCGGAGACTGGTTTTGACGATCGGGTGGAGAGTTGGAGGCGTCATGGTAAACCTCGTAAAGCTTTTGGGGAACTTACTTTATCTATAGATTTAGCGTTTGAAATTTATGCAGGCTACACTGGAAGAGGCCCCCCAGCCCCCAACTTTGGGGGAGAACGAACACATGATCGAACTTCACTGTCACACCACCTTCTCCGACGGCACCCTCTCCCCCACCCGCCTCGTCGAATCCGCCTTGATGGCAGGCGTTCAGGCTATGGCTATCACCGATCACGACACCATGTCCGGCTGGGATGAAGCCACACAAGCGGCGATCGAATTCTCCACCCACTACGACCAACCCCTCGAAATCGTTCCTGGTCTCGAACTCAGCACCGTCCACAACGAAAAGTCCATGCACATTCTGGGCTTCTATCCCGATCGAGATAAGCTCACAGCACCCCTACAGGAACGCCTCGCAGGCCGAAAACGTCGTGCCCAGGCCATGGTCGATAAGCTCGAAGCCTTGGGCTATCCGATCGAACTTCCCGAGATGGGCGAAGGCATGGCTCCCGGTCGGCCTCACATTGCCAAAGCCCTGCAAACGGCGGGTCACGTTCAAGATATGCGAGAGGCGTTCGATCGGCTCCTGGGGGAAGGCAAACCAGCCTGTGTGGAGTATGAGAAATTTTCCAGCACGGATGGCATTGAATTATTGCTGAGCTGTGATGCCATTCCGGTGTGGGCACATCCGTTTTTGTTTCGGGGTGGGGAGTTGGAGATTGTGTTGCCGAAGTTGCTGGAGGCGGGACTTAAGGGCATTGAGGTCTATCACCCTAGCCATACGGATTATCAAATGGAAAAACTCAAAGGGATTTGCAAACAATATAATTTATTGATGACAGGTGGCAGTGATTATCATGGTCCTGGTGCAGGTCATCACGCGGGCTTGAATAGTCAAAACGTGCCGATCGGTCTTTTGGATGCGTTGAAGGCAACAAAATTGAGTCAGGTGGCGTCATAGAACTAGTTTAGAATCCCATTGCAATTCCTCAGGAGCCTTGTATGAACATCGTCTCTCGCCCGCAATCTAAGAAACGCTTATCCCTGATGGTGGCTGGATTCTTTCTGCTGCTAACGATCGCGATCGGCGTTTTCGTTTACATGATTTCTCCGCTTCGCGATCCCTCGTTTCAACCGAATAGTGCCAATGCAGGGTCACTGATTCCTTGGATGAGAAATGTCTCTGAAAAGGATTGGGGATGGATTGTGTTTCCCTTGGCGATCGCCGATGCCAGCAGTTTGACCGTACTGATTAAACAATTCAGTCCAACCCGAGATATGCGCTCTTCTCATCCTGTGGCGCGGAGAATTCTACAAGCGTTACGCTTTGAATTTTGGCTTGTACTTGGATCTGTTCTGTGTTTTATATTCAGTTTAGGATTTGTTTTATATTTGCTGGGACAATGGATTATTGATTAAAGACCCATCACTCAATCATGGCAACATTGGAGGATCTCATGCCATCCCCGTTTCCCGGAATGAACCCCTACCTCGAAAATCCTGAACTTTGGATGGAAGTTCATCATCGATTGATTAGCGCGATCGCCGCGACGATCGAAACCTCCCTTCCACCCAGCTACCGCGTCGCCATTGAAAAACGTATCTACACCCAAGTCCCAGAAGATTCCATTTTAGTGGGTATTCCTGATGTATCCGTGGTTTCAAGACGATCGACAACCGAATCACCTACGGCAACGATCGTTGCAGCCCCTCAGGGTTTGAGTGAGGCATTGACTATTACATTGCCAATGCCCGAAGAAGTGCGCGAAAGTTATCTGGAAATTCGTGACATGGGAACAGGGGAAGTGATTACGGCGATCGAAATCCTGTCCCCGACAAACAAGCGGGCAGGAAAAGGGCGAGAGGCTTATGTTGCAAAACGAGAGGCTGTGCTGAGCAGTGCAACGCATTTGGTCGAAATTGATTTGTTACGGGAAGGACTGCCGATGCCGATCGTGGAAAATTTACCTCGATCGCAATATCGGATCTTAATTAGTCGGAGTGAGCAACGTCCCCGAGGAAATCTCTATGCCTTTAGCCTTAGACAACCGATTCCTACGATCGCATTGCCCTTGCGATCGGACGATGCCCTATTGGTTTTAGAATTGCAGGATTTGTTGCTGACAATGTATGACCAAGCTCGGTATGACTTGGCGATCGACTATCAACAAAATCCCATTCCAAAACTAGTGGAGAGTGATGTGGAATGGTGTCGAGAACAGTTGATCGCGACAGGACGTTTAGGGAATAGCATTTAGCCCTCCAAGTACGTCACGCCTGCGAAAATTAAGAACAAAACTCCACCCACCGCCGTAATCACCTTTTCAGATAAATGAGCGGCGATCGCCCGTCCCGCAAAGACCGCGATCGCAGCACAAATGGCATGACCGAGAATCCCGCCAAGAATGACCCCGAGCGGGTTTTGGGCAGCGGCGAGGCTAATGGTGGCAAATTGAGTCCGATCGCCCCATTCAGCAATGAACGTTAATGTAAAAGATTTAGCCACCATGGCCATTGCGCCCCGCAATTTGTCAAACTGGGCGTCTGAAATCATTTCACAGGCTTCCTGCTCCACATCGGCGAGACTCCCACCTTGCATTTTAGAAGCGTCGTAGAGGAGCTTAAGACCAAACAAAATAAAGAGGACGATCGAACCGTAATGGGCGAACTCTCTTGGTAACAGTGCCAGAATTCTGCCTAAACCCACAGAAAGAATGGTCATGGCCGCCAACGCCAACGTCGCTCCGATAAAGACCCAACGTCTCGGATAGCGCATCGCTAAACAGAGTGAAATGAAAAAGGTCTTGTCACCCAATTCGGACGCCGTGATGAGCGTTAATCCCGCCGTAAATGCCGTCAGCATTCCATCTGTCGAAACTGTTAGCATTCGATCGCTCCTCTTAACACATCTCAACAAAAGTGTAGGTCAGGACGCGATCGATTCTTTAAAGATGAGACAACTATGAAAATCAGGGTTTACAGGGATGGATTCTGGGGAATGATCACGTCTGGGAGAAACTTCTTGCCCGAGAGATGACCGGAATTTTGCGATCCTCACAAGTTCCTCAGATTTTTAAAATAATCTTAAGAAATAGAAGCTCCTTGAGAGCCGTTCATCGCCTAGCAACACTCAATTAATAATTTAGGTTTTAATATGCTGCCAACTTGCTCTTGCTGCTCCGATCGTCTCATTCGCCACATTCGCCAAGGTTCCCTGTACTGGTGGTGTCACTCCTGTTGGGCAGAAATGCCCAATATGGAAGAAGTTTGCGGCCTCTCTACAAGCGACGAAATCCTGGAAAATCCAGCACTCGTTCCCGCGCCCCAGACAGAAAAGCCACCCACGCTCGTTCCTCAACGCGGACTGCTGGTCACTTTGCAGGAGCAAATCACCCCTACAAAGCGTCCCATCAGCATTCACCGTTCATCCACCCATCGAGTGGCTTAGATCCAGTGGCTTAGATCAAACAAACCGTATCTGAACAAAACCGATCGATCTGCGTGACTTTGACGGGCTTCACTTGCCAGATATCGTCGCAATATTCACGAATCGATCGATCGCTGGAGAACATACCCATCCGAGCGCTGTTCAAAATTGACATCCGGGTCCATTGCGTTTGATCGCGGTAAGCTTCTGCCACGAGGTCTTGGCAATCAATGTAGGATTGATAGTCCGCGAGCAGTAGGTAGGGATCATGGTGGAGAAGATTATCAACGATCGGCTGGAATAGAGTGCGATCGCCGTGGGAGAAGATCCCAGAGGAAATGCGATCGAGAACGAGTTTCAAGTCAGGATTGTTATTGTAATAATCCCAAGGATTGTAACCCTGAGCTTTCACTTCATTCACTTCTTCAGTGGTTAAGCCAAACAAGAAGAAATTCTCCTCACCGACTTGCTCCATGATTTCCACGTTCGCGCCGTCGAGGGTGCCGATCGTCAAGGCTCCGTTCATGGCGAACTTCATGTTGCCTGTCCCGGAGGCTTCTTTACCTGCGGTGGAAATCTGTTCGGAGAGGTCCGCTGCGGGGTAAACGTTTTGGGCGAATTTGACGTTGTAGTCTTTCAGGAAGACGACTTTGATCCGATCGCGCACGTCGGGGTCATTGTTAATCACATCGGCAATGGCATTGATCAGTTTAATAATCAATTTAGCCATGTAATAGCCCGGAGCCGCTTTACCGCCGAAGAGGAAGGTGCGGGGCGTGATGTCGATTTCGGGGTTGGCTTTAATCCGATCGTACAGGGTCAGAATGTGCAAGACGTTGAGATGCTGACGCTTGTATTCATGAATTCGTTTGGCTTGAATATCAAAAATAGAGTCGGGATTAATGGTGACGCCGTAGTCTTGGAGAATATGGTTCGCCAACTTTTGCTTAATCGATCGTTTGATTTGCCGCCAGTCTTCACAGAATTTAGGGTCATCGATTAATGGCTCGATGCGTTTCAGTTCATACAGGTCTGTAATCCAGCCATTACCAATGCGATCGGTAATCAGGTTGCTCAGTTGAGGATTGCTCAAGACCATGAAGCGGCGTGGGGTGACGCCATTGGTTTTGTTGCTGAATTTCTCGGGGGAGAACTCATAGAAGTCCTTGAGGACCGTTTGTTTTAGCAGTTCTGAATGCAGTGCGGCGACGCCATTAATGGCGTGACTGCCGACGCAGGCGAGATTGGCCATGCGGACATAGCGATCGCCGGATTCATCAATCAGCGACATGCGAGAGAGGCGATCGGGATCATCAATGAATTTGATCCGGACGGCATCTAGGAAGCGCAGATTGATTTCATAGATGATTTCCAAATGGCGAGGCAGCAGATCGCCAAATAACTGAACCTGCCAACGTTCTAGCGCTTCAGGCAGCAAGGTGTGGTTGGTGTAGGCGAGGGTCTTTTGAGTGATTTCCCAGGCTTTATCCCATCCGAGGAACTCTTGATCCACCAACAGACGCATGAGTTCTGCAACGGCGATCGCGGGGTGAGTGTCATTGAGTTGAACCGCGAATTTTTCATGGAACTGATCCATGTCAATTTTCTGACGCTTCATGATCCGAATCATGTCCTGCAAGGAACAAGACACAAAGAAGAACTGCTGTTGCAGTCGCAGCACTTTCCCTTGAATTTCGTCGTCATTCGGATAGAGAACTTTTGTAATGTTTTCCGAGACGACTTTGGCGTTGACGGCCCCGTAGTAGTCGCCTGTGTTGAAGGATTGGAAATCAAACGATTCGGGGGCTTCGGCTTTCCAGAGTCGGAGGGTGTTGGCGGTGTTGACCTGATAGCCCAAAATCGGCGTATCGTAAGGCACGCCCATGACCTGCCAACTGGGAACCCAGCGGGTGCGGTGAATGCCTTGGTTGTTGCGATAGGATTCGGTATGCCCGCCAAATTTGACATCGACGGTCCATTCTGGACGAGGCAATTCCCAAGGGTTGCCGTTGCGTAGCCATTTGTCGGTCAATTCGACCTGCCAACCGTCGCGAATGTCTTGATCAAAAATCCCAAATTCATAGCGAATGCCGTATCCCATGGCGGGGATCTCTAGGCTGGCTAAGGAGTCTAAGTAGCAAGCCGCCAAGCGACCCAGGCCGCCGTTGCCGAGTCCGGGTTCTTCTTCATGGTTGAGGAGAATTTCAAAGTCTAAGCCCAATTGGGTAACGGCTTGGGCCATGTTGTCGTAGAGACCTAGGTTGATGAGGTTGTTGCCTAGGTGAGGGCCGAGGAGGAATTCTGCGGACAGGTAGCAGACGGTACGGCTTTGATTTTCGGTGTAGGTTGTGGCGGTGCTATTCCAGCATTGCAAGATCCGATCGCGCACAGTGTAGGCCAATGCCATGTAGTAGTCGTTGCGCGTGGCGAGCGAAGAAGGCTTACCTTGAACGTAATACAGGTTTTCGAGAAAGGCCCGCTTCAGGCTTTCGATCGTGCTACCTGTGCGGTTTTCTTCGGCCCTAATTAGTTCAGTTTGTAATTGCATATTGTAAAGGGTTTCGAGGTTGTCAAGGTCATAATTAAGTATAGGATCGATATCCTTATCTGAAACATACCCCATCGCATCTTCTAAATTCGTAATTCTAAATACGAGTTAATGCACTGAAACCTTAAGAAAATCTGCAATATTCTGGGGATCGCTCGACTTTAAACGCCTTGATGGTCATGGATTTAATGGTTGTGAATGATTCTGTGGATGATTTTTCAGGCATCTTCTATACTGAGTTGATATTCAATTTTTCATCTTCTGGGGATCACGCTCACGATGAATTTGCCCATTACGGACTCATTAGATATGGTCCCAGCCGAGTCACTTCCGTTGTCGCAGCTTTACGATCGGGACATTTTGCTGTGGGTTGAGGTGATGGCTGACCTGTTAAGGCAGGGAAAGTATGATCAATTAGATTTTGTTCATTTAATTGAAGAGGTTGAGGACTTGGGTAAACGGGAACGCGATCGGTTTACGAGTTCGATTCGGTTGATTTTGCATCATCTCTTAAAATGGCAATTTCAGCCTTCAAAACGATCGCGCAGTTGGCAGCAAACCATTCAACGAGAACGGCTTAATTTAGAAAATGATTTGCAGGATACGCCCAGTTTAGTTCGAGTTTTTAACGATGAAATGTTGATTAAGCTCTATGGTCAAGCTCGAAAGGCAGCAGCGATCGAAACGGAGTTGCCGATCGAGACGTTTCCACTGGATTGTCCCTATGGGTGGGATCAAATTCAGGATGATACGTTTTTTGGAAATTGATGGTCTGCGATAACGATCGATCCCCCTAAATCCCCCTTAGGAAGGGGGACTTTGAGCAGATATTAAATACAAAGTTTCTTTTTCCAATCTTCCTCAAATCCTCTCCAATCTCCGGTCCCCCCTTCCCAAGGGGGTTAGGGGGATCGTCCCTCAAAATTAACCCCGCTTATAAAAAGGCTTCTTCACCACCGTCGCTGGATACAGTTTCCCCCGAATCTCCACCTCTAAAACCGTCCCAATCTTTGCACAATCCGTCGATACATAAGCCAAAGCCACAGGATATCCCAGCGTTGGTGATAATGTCCCGCTTGTGACAATTCCAACTTCAACACCACCATTCATCACTTTGTAATCGTGACGTGCAATATTGCGTCCCTCAAGCTGTAACCCAATCAATCGTTTTTTCACCCCATTCGCTTTCTGTGCCTCCAAAACCGATCGCCCAATAAAATCCCCCTTCGTATCCAAATGCACCAGCCAACCCAATCCCGCTTCCAACGGCGAAATGCCGTCATTCATATCCTGACCATATAAGGCCATCGCCGCTTCCAATCGCAATGTGTCCCGCGCCCCCAACCCACAAGGAACGACACCTGATTCAATAAATGCCGTCCAAAGCGATCGGCCCACTTCTGGTGAGGTTAATAATTCAAATCCATCTTCACCTGTATAGCCTGTGCGACCAATGAAAACCGATTCGCCATTGTAGCTGCCTTCCCCATGCTCAAAGGCTTTGACCCGATCGAGGGGCTGCTTCAGAATGCGTTCGACATGCCCTGCGGCTTCTGGACCTTGCACTGCAATCAACACTTTAGAAGGCGATAAATCTTCAAATTCCAATTGACTGAGATCCAAATGTTTCAGCATCCATTCTTTGTCTTTATCAATGGTTGCAGCATTTACGATCGTCACCCAAGATTGATCATTGCCTTCACCGCCTTGGTAATAGAAGATCAAATCATCAATCACGCCACCTTCTGGATTCAATAGCACCGTATATTGTGCCTGCCCAGGTTTCAATCGAGAGAGATCAGACGGCACGAGCTTTTGAATTTGATCTAAGACATTGCCTTTAAACGTAAAGGCTCCCATATGGGAAATATCAAACATTCCCGCCGCCGATCGGACCGCCTGATGCTCTTGCGTAATGCCGCTAAATTGCACAGGCATCTCCCACCCCGAAAAGCCGATCGCACGGGCACCGCCCATCAAATCAAACAATGGAGTGCGTTTTAGAGTTTCGGTCATGGGTGGAGTCCTCGTGGCGGGATGGCTGAATGAACGTTTTTGGGTCGCTTTTCGATCTAAGCTCATTTATTGTACAAACTCTGTTGTACAAATTCTCTACAAACTCCATTCTACAAAACCTTCAGTCACTTCATGCTTCACACCACTGCAATTTTAGCCATGAGTGCCGACGGGAAGCTCACGGACTACAGCAAAGCGCCCTCCAGCTTTGTTTCCAAGGACGATCAAGACCATCTAGAACAGCAAGTTTCCCGCGCTGATGCGGTGCTTTTCGGAGCTGGGACGCTACGCGCCTACGGCACCACCATGACCGTCCGCAAACCGCATCTCATCCAGGAACGCCTCGATCGTCAACAACCTGAACAGCCCTTACAAATCGTCTGTTCAAAAAGCGCAGACCTAGACTCCAGCTATTCCTTCTTTTCGCAAGCAACCCCGAGAGGCTTACTGACGGATGCGGCTGGCGCGGAGAAATGGGCCGATCGGCCTGAGTTTGATCTCGTTTTAGCAGCGGTGGATCCCTTCGACTGGCGGGTGATTTTTGGGGAACTGGAAGATTTGGGGATTCAGTCGATCGCGCTACTGGGAGGCGGACAGTTGGCTGGATCCATTTTTGATGCGGGACTGGTTAACGAACTCTGGCTGACCATTTGTCCGCTGATCCTAGGGAATACAACGGCTCCGACCCCAGTTGCCGGGAACGGTTTCCTCATCCAGCACGCCCCAAAACTCCAACTGATCGAGTCGGTGAGCGTCAATGACGAAGTGTATCTGCACTATCGCGTAGAGGCATTGCGTGACGTAAATCCTGTGTAAAACTTTCTGAAGCCGATCGCGTCGGTTGATGCAATCAAGATGTAGAAAGATTGCAAAATATCTCGAACTGAGGGGCGATCGTATTTTTGCGCGAGCATTTATTTGGGCAATATAACGAACTGTAAACAAAGATTTTGAACTGTGTTTTTGTTTAAATTCGATCGTAATAGAAGCCTTAAAAGTTAACTGAACCGCTCTAGAAAAATGAAGAGAAATACCGAATAATTACAGTCAAAGCTGAGTCGATCGATGAGAGTGAGTTTGCTAGTTTTAGCTGACTTCATTTGCAGCTAGATTCAGTTCAAATTTTTCCACTATTTTGGACTTATAAACATGTCAACAACCTTACAGCGTCGCGGCAGTGACAGCTTGTGGGATCGCTTCTGCGATTGGGTTACATCCACTGACAACCGGATTTATATCGGTTGGTTTGGTGTTCTGATGTTCCCGACCCTCATTTCTGCCACCATTTGCTACATCATTGCATTTATTGCAGCACCGCCTGTCGATATCGATGGCATTCGTGAGCCTGTTGCGGGTTCTTTGATGTATGGAAACAACATCATTTCTGGTGCTGTGATTCCTTCGTCCAATGCGATCGGTCTCCACTTCTATCCCATTTGGGAAGCCGCATCTTTGGATGAGTGGCTTTACAACGGTGGCCCTTACCAATTGGTCGTGTTCCACTTCTTGATTGGCGTATTTTGCTACATGGGCCGTGAGTGGGAATTCTCCTACCGCCTTGGTATGCGTCCTTGGATTTGCGTAGCTTACTCTGCACCTGTTGCGGCTGCTACTGCTGTGTTCTTGATCTATCCGATCGGCCAGGGTTCGTTCTCCGACGGAATGCCTTTGGGGATTTCCGGAACGTTCAACTTCATGTTGGTCTTCCAAGCGGAACACAACATTCTGATGCACCCCTTCCACATGTTAGGTGTGGCTGGCGTCTTCGGTGGTAGCTTGTTCTCCGCCATGCATGGTTCACTTGTAACCTCTTCCTTGGTTCGCGAAACCACTGAAGTGGAATCCTTGAACTACGGCTACAAATTTGGCCAAGAAGAAGAAACCTACAACATCGTTGCAGCCCATGGCTACTTCGGTCGTTTGATCTTCCAATATGCTTCGTTTAACAACAGCCGTTCCTTGCACTTCTTGCTGGGCGCATGGCCTGTCGTTGGTATCTGGTTTACGTCTTTGGGCGTGTCCACGATGGCGTTCAACTTGAACGGTTTCAACTTCAACCAATCCATCCTAGATTCTCAGGGTCGCGTGGTTGGCACTTGGGCTGATGTGATTAACCGGGCTAACCTGGGGATGGAAGTGATGCACGAACGGAATGCTCACAACTTCCCACTGGATTTGGCTGCAAACGGCATTGCGACACCTGTTGCAGTTTCGGCTCCTTCGATTAATGGTTAATTCCCATTAATGTTTGATTGAGTTTAAAAGCCTCGCTAGATTTTTCTGGCGGGGCTTTTGTGTTTGGGGATCTTTCGTTGTGTTTGGGGCACGGCGTGCCATGCCCCTACTGATCTTGGCGGAATCGCTCAATGTTGTTTCGATGTTATTAACGATCGTTGCCATGCGATTGCTAATTCTGGCCGATGAGAATATATATCCTGAAATACTACATCTTCAAAGGTTTGAGGATTTTGGCGCATGACTAATTGTTGCGTAATTTCCTGCTGATCAGTCAAGCTCCACCAGAGAATCTCAAAACTATTCAAGCCATCCAAGTAATTAGAGTTCTGTGCCAGTACTTCGATCACATCTTGCCAGCCCAGATGGAGGGCAATTTCAATATGATGGAAACCGATGTTATCTAGCTGCTTTGCCCCCAGTAAATTCCACTGATGTACTTGGGCAAGTTGATCTGGCGTCACTACTTTTTCGAGCAGCGTCCGTCCGCCCCACCTCATCAGATTACAGATTAAATCCGTTGTCCAAAAAACGTCCTGTTCTTGATAATCTTCTTCAAAGCGATCGCGAATTCTCTCGGTTTGGATTGGATCTCCAAGACTAGCTGATGCCAGTTGCCATTGTATGTCGTCGTCAATATATTCCTTTAACATTGGATGCTCTGGATACACCTGACAGGTAAGGTCCAGCCAGTCTTCTGGGTCATGTGCCCGATCGTTGTACCAATTGTCAATCCGTTGCCGTGCGATGGTTCGGTACTGCGAAGGAAAGTGTTGGCAGAGTACTTCTAGTTCAGCAATTAACCAGCGATCGGGGTTCCCATGATGCTTTTTATAAATGTGTTCTGCTGCCTCAATCCACCATGCCTCGTTAATCCAAGCATCCCCGCTTCGCTGATACCAAGGCCGTCCGGAAGAACAGATTAAGTAAATCTCTTCCTCCCATATTTTCTGTTTGAGTAGAGCAATAACAGCTTCACTCCAATCGGTTATTTGCTCTTTGAGAGGATTATTCATGTAATCGTATGATATGCGGTTAAAGCTTGATTGAGAATTAATGCCGCTGCTATTGAAGATCGTAGTGTACTGACCTGTGAGTCGGTTTTGGTTGTGCGATCGGCGCATTTCACTACATCAAACACCGAAAGCAAGACGCCTAAAATTCGAGGGACTTCATTGATGAAATACTCATGTTGGTCAATTTCCAAGGTGCGATCGACCAATCTCAAAAACTTCCATTCACTCCCTGTCGTGACGCATCCATAGACGGGCTGATGTAAATCCGATCGCGCATTCAATTGCTGTGCCGCCACCATTTCTGCACCGCACTGCCCAAGGCCCGCTTTGATATTTTCGTTTTTGGCTTCAACCAGTGTCAGGACGGGCGATCGGACTTCGTAGGAATCTTTAGTAGCTGTCAAAATATAATCACAAAAACCCGTCAAACCCTCTGCGGGAGCAATATTAAATTCAGTCCCCGAAAAGAACCCGATCTGAAACTTCATTTGTCGTCGAATTTCTAGCAGGACGGGGGCGATGACTAATTCCGATCGGGCTTTTTCAGTATTAATCGATAATGCCAGGGAGAGGTTTTCGGACAGAGTGGTGTGGAGGTGATGGCTAGGCTGGACGGGCTGGCATTCTGCGAACAGATGGGCTGGTTCTTCCAGAATGAGACTAAATGCCTCGCGCAATCGTGGCAGAGTGAATTCGCTGTAGGCCATGGCAGATCAATAGGGCAGTTTAATATTATTTCACAATCGATCGTAGCGCAGAACCGATCGATCGAACTTTCAGATGATTCACGCTA
>JAAFJU010000051.1 GCA_013298165.1 Synechococcales cyanobacterium bin31.maxbin.ball.101
GCAAGGGGTCAATCAAGTCCTGGCCCGCTGTGAGCAATTAGCCGAGGGCTACGACATCGAACATACCCGCATCATGGGCAACATCTACCTCGCGGTCATCGGCGTCCCCACTCAAAAGCCTGACCCAGCCATCCGACTGGCGAATCTCGCCCTAGCCATTCAACAGGTAATGCGACAGCTTCCCCCTGGATTGAATGATCCCGCTTTGATGCGGATGGGGATGCAGGAGGGACCGCTCGTAGCGGGGGTTGTGGGCGATCGGCGCTTGAGTTATGAAGTCTGGGGTGCGGCGGTCAATGGGGCACAGCAGCTTTGTGAGGAGAGCTTGTCGGGCAAGATTCAAGTCTCAGAAGGTGTGGCTGCCGCTTTACGACTTTCATACCGCATTGAAGAATCTCGCAAAACAGGTGCATTCGAAATTAGAAGTAAAATCATGTATTGGTTAGAGGGTCGGAGATAGCTGGGACGGGCTGCTGTTACAAACAAAATAGGAGCGATCGAATCAAGGGTTTCGATCGCTCCTATTTGTTTCATCTGTTCTAAATCAATAACCTCTCTTTTGCGATCGGATCGGGTTCGGTTGGACGATCGCAGACGTTGGGGTGAGGTTCTTTGTGGGAGTCGCTCCAGAGTTGACTGTAGAGGTTTCGGTACTTGCTGAGTTGCTGAATCTCCCGATGAATCCCGCGTAAGCAATTCAGATATTCTGCGGCATCAAAGGTCTCTTCATCTAGATCTTCTAAATAGCGTTCTAGATCTTGGAGTCGGACATCGCGGTTTTCAAAAATATTCACATATTCTTGCTCAACTTTCTGTAAGGTTTTAGGATCGACAATTTCCCGATCGGTTTTACGGCTAATGTACTGAATCAGTCGTAAAAAGGCATCGTCTGTGCGATCGTAGGTTTCTTCCAAATCCTGAACTCGTTCTTGCAGATCAATATGGGCTTCTTCTAAACAGCGTTTGCGTTCATGTTGAATGGTTTTGGGAGAAGGTCGATCGAGAACGTCAATAAACTGAACACCGCGTTTTTCTAAACTGATGCGATCGTCCAATGGCAATCCCTGATTATGTCCTAGCTCTAAGCCTTCCACTTCAGCCTGACTGAACTGGGCATAGGTCAAGTCCGCAGAAACCAAGTCCGCTCCACAGAATTTTGCATCTTTAAAGTCGGCATAGCCTAAATACGATCGGCTGAGATTGGTTCCTCTAAAGTCTGCGCGCAATGCATTGACACCGAGTAAGGTGGCACCCCCCATACTCGCTTCTTGGAAATTAGCATCCTGCATATCAGCACTGGTTAAAGAGGCTCTAGTCATTTGGGCTTTATAAAAACTAGTCCCCGTCAGATCGGCATCACTAAATAGCGTTCGTCGTAGTCTTGCATCATTGAAGATGGCTCCTCGGAAATTAGAGGTGCTCAAATTCGCGCCGGATAGGCGTGCCCGACTGAAGTTGACGCGCTCGAAGTTAGCGGCTGAGAGATTTGCCCCCGCTAAAAAGGCATCTTCTAGATTGGCATCGGCTAAGGTCGCACCTGTTAAGTTGGCTCGTTTTAAGTTGGCGCTTTGGAGATTGGCATATCTCAGGTCGGCACCGCCGAGTTCGGTTCCTTCTAAGGATGCCTCTTTTAAATTGGCACGATAGAGCGTTGCAAATCGAAGGAAGGAACCAAAGAGTTCTGCATCTTGGAGATTGGCATCGGTGAGGTCGGTTTTTCGGAGCTGCGATCGGCTAATCTTCGCCCCAATTAAGATGGCATTTTGTAGAATAGCACCACTCAGAAAGACCCCATGCATTTCACATCCCGTCAAATTAGCATAGCTTAAATTGGCATAATTCAAATTCGCCCCTGTTAAGAAGGCTTGTTGTAAATTAGCTCCTTCAAGGTTTGCACGAGTTAGTTTTGCCTCTTTTAGATTAGCATTTCCCAAATTAGAACATTGAAAATTTGCACCTTCTAAAAAGGCATTTTCTAGAATGCAATTTCGCAAGTCGGTATGCCCGACATTGGCATTGGATAGATTGGCACGGCTGAGTTCTACAAACCTCAGATCGGCTTTCATCAGGTTTGTATTGGATAGATTTGTGCAAGTTACGCGAGCTTTATACAGCCTGACTCCAATGAGAGAGGCATTCGCGAGAATTGAGTTTTTTACGATCGCTTGACTGAGATCCGCATAATTTAGATTGGCCTCTGTGAGATTGACACGAACCAGTTCAGCATTCTGGAGATTGGCATAGCTGAGATCTGCCCCCTCTAGTTTTGCGCCGCGAAAATTCGTATTCTGCAATTGGGCATTTTTAAGCGTTGCCGAGCTAAAGTTGACGCCTCGGACGATCGACCCTTGCAACGATGCGCCTTCAAAGTTAGCTCTTGCTGCTTTCGCCCCTCCTAGATCCGTACCCTGTAAATCCGCATTTCTCAAATCAGCATCCGCCAAGTCCGCCCGTCGTAAATTAGCACCCCTTAAATCCGCATTTTGAAAATTAACCCCCGCTAGGTTTGCCCCTCGAAAATTCACGTTTCTCAAATTAGCTCCACTCAGGTCTGCGCCGGAGAAATCAACGCGGCTGAGGTTGCGATCGTGAAAGTCCTCACCTCGATAGTCCTGCCCACAGTAACTCCCACCGGGCTGCGGGTCCAGCGACGGCTCTAAATCCAAAATTTCCCGTGCTGATTGAGCGGGTTCCTGAGAATTCTCCAAGGTGTAAAGCAATTCTCGTAACATAACATCTTGATTTTTTAGGGCTTGTTCATCTTCTTCTGTCAGTGCCTCGCAATGCTCAAAGATCCAGTCATCAATGGTCATGAGTAGCAAATGAAGTTGCTCGTCCTGCTCTGCCTTCTGATAAATCAAGAGCAGCTTGTTCTCTTCGAGTTCAGACAACTTTGGGAGCAAGGACAGGTGAAGGTACTCCGCCAAAATTTCAGACTCGATTTGCTTGTCAGTTGAAGTTTTCACTGTATATTTCGAGGGTTTAGTTGAACAAAAATTAGCGTCTAGACGAAGACTTTTGATTGAATGTGTGACAGATAGTTTAACGGGTGGAGGTTCATTGCTTATTTTTTCCATTGGCAATGAAATGTCATTCCGGTGACTGTTCATGATCTCACTCACTATTATATCGATCGTTCCCAGTAGTTGCCCTGTGTAAATCGTGCTATTTATATTGTCTTATTCAATCGTAATATTGCTTCCGCAATTGTTTTCTAGCACGGGAAGCCCGCTGCGCGATCGCCTGTGCCGCTTGCTTGCGATCGCCTTCATAGTCCCCGGATTCGAACAGTCGATCGGCGACTTCTTCCCAGCTTAATCCAGCGGCCTGGAGATATAAAATTCTCCGCTCTAGGGGCGAAATCTTCTGATAAAGTTCCAGCATCTCTAGAATATCTAATGGAGTGGAACGGGCCGCATTGCAGAGTTGGGCATCAACTAGATCTTCCAGCGTAGAATCGGTCTCTGTTGAAGGCTGAATGGCGCTATCTGTTCGTTTAAATTCACGACTTTTTTCTGACACAATATAGAAGCACGTTGTCCTAAACCAAGCTGGAATATTCGCAATTTCCTCGCCTTTTTCGCACTTTTGGATCGCTCGATCGCAGGCTTCGTTAAAAATCTCATAGGGAGAGAGCCGATCGCGCAATTGGTATTGCCTAAGATGACGTTCGATCGTCCGCAGAATAGGAGGGAATTTAGAGTCTTCCCGATTAGAAAGCATAGTTTCGATGGCGCGATGCAGTTTTTCTCGGCATGGGGAGGTTGGAGCATAGAGTTCTGACCTATCATTATTGTCCACCATGTGTGATTGACCTTGGGATTCGGATGTTGACATAGTTTCGCGAAAAGTGTTGGATTGATTCTAGAAGTTATGGCGTATTTCATTGCATCCAACGATCGACTTTCACCGATCGCACCTGAATTGAATAAAGATAAGTTGTGTCATGAAAGTCCTCCTGTAAATCACACTGAAACCCTGACTGTCCTCCTGACACCACTTGAGAAGAAAAATCCTCTCCCCCTTTATATGGAGCTTATCCCCACAGTCTTGACAAAGAAGCTAAAAATATTTTTTAAACAGAACATATGAACTATTTTTGTTGACGATTGTCAAGTTTAGGTCTTGTGAATCCATAGATCGGTGTACCGAACTTATTATCCTGAAGTTGGAGGATTTTAGTCATGCCAAAGTTTAGATCACCTAAGCTAATTCGGTTCTGTTCCTATCTCATCAAAGCCTTCTGTGCAGTCTTCACCTTCATTCTGCTGCTCTTTTTGCTTCTAGGAGTCTTCGGTTCGCCGGAAAGTGCCTTGCTGGTGCTGACGACTAGTTTTCCATGGTTGGTGCGGAGTCTCATTTGCATTGGCTGCACGATCGCTGTCACGTCCATGTCTGAGTCGCTATAGCGCCACATAACAAACCGATCGGATATCTGGTGAGATGTCCGATCGGGTTTGAGTTTTGAGTTTCATTAGGCCGCGTCGAAGCGGACGATCGGACTGGGAGGTACTATAGTAAATGTAGCTATTTCGACTGACTGAGGGAGGACGATCGGATGCCCCATCCTAGATTTAACCGTGATGAAGTTGCCAGACGTGGACAAGAGATCTATGAGCAACGACTTTCTGCCCAAGTTGAGACGCCGGAAAATGTTGGGAAGCTAATCTCGATCGACATTGAAACGGGGGATTATGAAATTGGTCATGATTTGGTCGAAATTGGATTAAAGCTCCAGGCAAAGCATCCGGGTGCAGCTTTGTGGGGTGAACGAATTGGATTTAATGCTGTTTATGCGGTGGGTGGAACCTTAGTCAGGACGCCACAATAATGTACGGAACGGTTAGCAGACTGCAAGTCCAGATTAATTTGACGGTCTACAGTGCAAATCAATCGGAAGTGGAAATTGAATGTGTCATTGATACTGGATTTGAGGGATTTCTAACACTTCCTGTTTCGATCGTCGAAACATTGGAATTACCTTACTTTATGGACATTAAAGCCAATCTCGCTGATGACTCTAATGTCAAAACAGACGTGTATCTAGCGACGATTCTCTGGAATGGTGTCGATCGAGTCGTTCCCGTTTTGGCCTTGGGTCGTCGTCCACTAATAGGGACTACTCTATTACAAGATTTGAATTTGAGCATCGATTTTTATGAAGGCGGGACGGTGGTTTTGGAGGATATTTTGTGATGCTGTGCGATCTCTCATCAATGACTCGAATAGTTTTATGCGATCGATCATCCCCTGTGATCCGGAACAGGTGTGTTTTGAAGTGAAGGTAATATAATAATGGGAAAATAATCGGTGGGGTTGGGGCGATGTCGGAAGATGTGATTTGGATTGTGACGGATGAGACGGCTGAAGCGGTTGGGATTTCGGGGCAGAAAAATGCTCAGGATACTGGAAATCCTTATGCAGATCTTGAAGAGAGCTTAGTCGTGCGTCCTCAGCGCAAAGGAATTCCGGTGGCGGCGGAGAAGCTAGAACGGGGAATGAGTGAATTTGTTGAGATTATGGGGCGGGTGTTGAAGCATACGCGGGAGAGTACGAAGCAGTTGGACGGGATGACCCTTGATGAGATTGAGCTTTCGGTGGAGGTGAATGGTGAAGGGCAATTAAGTCTTTTGGGTATGGGTGGTAAGGCTGGTGCGAAGGGTGCAATGACGTTGAAGTTTAAGGCGACGAAGGCTCCCTAACCCCCAATTCTGGGAGACAGGAGTTTGAGATTTTGGGTAAGGTGGCGTTGTGGCGAAAAATTGGGCGATCGTAGTCGGGATTAATGAATACGAAAATATCGGACATTTGAAGTATGCCAACCGCGATGCTGAGGCGATGGCGGCGCTTTTCCGTAGGGATGGGTTCGATCGGGTCTTTTGTTTCGCGGATGGGTTGGAGATTCCGAAGGAACGGGATCAGAAGTCTACGCAACCTCGATTGACGGATTTGTTGAGCTTTTTGCACGATCGCTTTGATCTGACCGATCGTGCTGGAAATCCATTGCCGAAGCCCTTGAGTACGGGGGATAATCTATGGTTTTTCTTTTCGGGTCATGGGAAACGAATTGGCGATCGGGATTGCTTGTTGCCACAGGACTATAATCCTCGGCTAGCGTATCCTGAAACTTGGATTACGGTCGATTTTGTGCGGGAGTCATTGCTGCGATCGGGTGCGGACAATGTGATTTTGTTATTGGATGCTTGTCGGACGGAGGGTGATAAGGCTGATGGGATGGGTATTGGAGATGGTCAGCCGGGGACGGTTACGATCTTTTCCTGTGAGCGCAGTAAGCCTGCCTATGAGATTGATGCGCTGCGGCATGGGGCATTTACGGCGGCGTTGCTGGAAGGGTTGGCGATGCCGAAGTCAGATAAGAACTGTGCGACGGTGCAGCGATTGGATCAGCATTTGCGCGATCGGGTGCCGCAGTTGTGTCAGCAGCATCCAGAGAAGCCGATCCAAACGCCCAATACAATGGTTGATCCGGGACAGAAGTGGTATTTCTTGCTATTGCCGAAGGTCGCAACGGCGCAGGACACTATGGCACTGAGAAGTGAAGCCCGTGGTGCAGAGTTGGATGAGAATTATGATCTTGCCGAGCAGCTTTGGTTTCGATGTGGTGCGGTGTCGGGCGATCGATCGGATTTTGATGGATATGCGAGAGTTCAGCGGAAGAAGGAAGGCCGATCGACTATTCCTAATCAACCTCAACGTCAGACAACTAGTCCGATCGATGCGCGATCGACCACTCAACCCCAACCGCCAAAATCCACGTCACCTCCTGCAAAACCTGCGCTGCCAACGTTTGCTTTTCACTCGGTGACACTTGATGCGACGGGAAAGCAAACAGTGCGTAAACCGGGAACAGCAATCTATTTCCAAAAAGATTTAGGGAATGGCGTCACCTTGGATATGGTGAAAATTACGGGTAGCAGCTTTCAAATGGGAGCGAGAAAAGGAGAAGAAGGGGCTTCGGATGATGAATTCCCTCAACATCCCGTAACGGTCAAAGACTTTTGGATGGGGAAATTTGCGGTTACTCAAGAACAATGGAAAGCGATCGCACATCCATCCAATAAAGTAAACCTTGATCTCAAAGAAAGTCCCGCACATTGCCAAGGAAAAAATCTTCCTATTGAACAAGTGTCGTGGCATGAAGCAAAGGAGTTTTGCGATCGGCTTTCTAAAAAAACAGGGAGAACATTTGCCCTTCCAACGGAAGCTCAATGGGAATATGCTTGTCGAGCAGGGACGGCGACTCCGTTTCATTTTGGTGAGACGATTACGACAAATGTCGCGAATTTTCGTGGGACGGATTGGGAATTTAACGGAACAACCTATCCTGGGAACTATGCTAAAGCACCTAAAGGAAAATATTGCGAAAAAATAATGTCTGTCGATTCCTTCGATTCAAATGCCTTTGGACTTTACAACATGCATGGCAATGTCTGGGAATGGTGCCTCGATCCTTATCATTCAAATTACGATGGCGCACCGAAGGACGATCGGATTTGGGATGCCTCTAATGATTCCGGATCTAATCTCCGGCTCATGCGTGGCGGTTCGTGGGGCCTCAACCCTGGCCATTGTCGCTCTGCCGCTCGTGGCCACTGCGATCCGATGCTTCAGAACTACGGCATCGGTTTCCGTGTTGTCTGTCTCCCTTCGCGAGGACTTTCTTAGCTCTCTTCTCTTTTGCCCTCTTGCTCGACCCCCTAGCCCCCTTAATAAGGGGGGACATGAATTGGAAGTGGAATGGGAACGTGATTATGAATAGCAAGCAAACTCATAGTCCCCCTTATTAAGGGGGATTTAGGGGGATCGACACTTTTCAGGGAAGACTAAGTGAGTCGTTTTTTAGGATATCGTCATGGGACGGTCGTTTGGTTTAAATCAGTCAGAAGCATTCTTGGCTTACGATCGTAATCTTGTCGATCGTGCGAAGGAACTCCGAAAGAATCCCACCCCGGCGGAGCGTAAACTTTGGGATGACTATTTATGCAGATTTCCCCACCGCGTTTTGCGTCAACGTCCGATCGATCATTTTATTGTTGATTTCTACTGTGCCGCTTTGCGATTAGTGATTGAAGTAGATGGAGAGATTCATGATTCTGAACAATCACAAGCTCGTGACGAACAACGTTCCAAAATCTTACAGAGCTATGGCTTAACAGTGCTGCGAATAAAAAATGCAGAGGTGATGGGCGAGTTCGATCGGGTGTGTGAAACGATAGCGGCATTTTTGGATACCCGATCCCCCTAGCCCCCTTAATAAGGGGGGACATGAATAGGAGGTAGAATGGGAACGTGATTAGGAATAACAATCAACCTCATAGTCCCCCTTAATAAGGGGGATTTAGGGGGATCGAGTCTACGCAACGATCGATCGTTCAGCGTCGGGTACGATCGTTCTTCACAAAACCTGTCGTCCATGAATCACCGTTGCGATCGTTACAGCCCTCGAAAACAATGTGAATGGGTGCAGATTACATTAAATCTGCAAAGAAGGCGATCGTTTCTTTCAATGCGGTAATGAATGCATCAATCTCCTCTTTTGTATTGTAAAAGTAAACGCTAGCACGGGCCGTGGCGCTGACTTTTAAAATATTGTGTAAGGGCTGCGTACAGTGATTGCCCGATCGTACCGCCACGCCCGCTTGATCCATCAAGGTCGATAAATCATTGGCATGTAATCCTTCAACGGTAAACGCCGCTAACGCCGCACGACCACTGCCATCAGCATTGGGTTTAGGGCCATAGGTTGTCAGGTTTGGAACGGTGGCGAGTTGTTCAAAGAGGTATTTGGTTAGTTCCACCTCGTAGTCATGAATCCGATCGATCCCGATCGCCGTCAAATAATCCACCGCCGCTCCGATCGCGATCGCTTCCCCAATGGCAGGTGTTCCGGCTTCAAATTTATGGGGTAAGTCGGCATAGGTGGAATGATCCAAAAACACATCTTGAATCATTTCTCCGCCGCCCATAAATGGTGGCATTTCACGTAATAGATCTAGTTTTCCATAGAGAAACCCAATCCCCGTCGGCGCACACATCTTATGACCCGACGCCACAAACCAATCGCAATCCAAATCCTGCACGTCAATTTTCATATGCGGCGCACTCTGGCAACCATCGACGAGAACCTTAGCTCCGATCGCATGGGCTTCTGCCGCGATCGCTTTCACGGGGTTAATACAACCTAAGGTGTTGGACACATGGACGACGGAGACGAGTTTCGTTCTGGGGCTGAGGAGCGATCGGTAATGGTCGAAGTCGAAGTCCTGCTGTGGGGTCAGTTGAACATGTTTCAGCACCGCGCCCGTCCGTTGAGCGACCAGTTGCCAAGGCACCAGATTGCTATGGTGTTCCATCACTGTGAGGATAATTTCGTCCCCAGCCTTGAGCGTGTTCATGCCCCAGGCGTAGGCGACGAGGTTGATCGCTTCGGAGGCGTTGCGGGTGTAGATGATTTCATCTCGCGATCGGGCATTGACGAACGCCGCCAACTTATCTCTGGCTCCTTCATAGGCTTCGGTGGCGCGGGCGCTTAGGGCGTGGGCACCGCGATGGACGTTGGAGTTGTCCTGCTCGTAGTAGTCGGAGAGCGCTTGGATGACGGCGATCGGTTTTTGGGAGGTGGCGGCGTTGTCCAGATAGACCAAGGGTTTGCCGTAGACTTCCTGGTTGAGGATGGGGAAGTCTTGGCGCACTTGCTGAGCGAGGGAGGTTTCTTGGGTCGGAGCTTCTTGGGTGAGCATCATTTTGGGAGCGCGATCGTGAGGACTGTATCCTTTAGTGTAGCGCGTCACAAGCTACAATATGCTGTAAGCGTGATCGCGACTCAGGCTCACCCTCTGGTCATCCAAAATGACATTACTTCGTGCTAAGGAAATGACGCTGGACGATGCCCAACGGCTTTTGGGGTTTCGTCCGGTGTGGGATGGGGAATTCGAAGATACGTTAGTCATACCGGAGCTTGAGCCGATCGAACTCGCAGAACTGGCACGTTTGCGATCGGAACTGCTGGACTATCTGACGTTGGGTAAAATGTCGGAAGGACAAGCGCAAATCATCGCTGTTTTACCCTTGCTGCGGTTGGCGGGATATAGCCGCTTACCCATTCAATATCGGGTGGAGGAAGGCATTGCAAGAATTTATATCGAAGATGAAGATACTCACATTCGCGGACGATTTGATATCGTTGCGGTGAATCGATCGCAACTGACCCAAGATCAAAATTTGCTGTGGATTTTGGTCGTTGAGAGTAAGAACCTGGAAGCTTCGGAATTTGCAGGCATTGCCCAGATGTTGACCTACGCTTACACAAGTCTGGAGCACCAGTCTGCAGTGTGGGGACTGGTGACTAATGGTGCAAACTATCAGTTTTTTAAGGTGCAAAAAACGATCGAAGGACAACTGACCTATCACTACATGCCCAGCTTGAGTCTGATTCGTGAGAATCGATCGATCGAACTTCTACAAGTTTTGAAAGCCATTCGAGACTGGGTTCCCAACTGAAATAGCGATCGAGTCTTGTCGATTTCGGATTACACTCCTCCCGGAAATTAGGTTTAAAAATGTAAGGGTTGCCCCTTGCCGTAATACACTAGATAGACTGACTTAAAATCATCCAATCTTGTTATGGCTCAGAACAATCCCGAATCCGCCGCATCCTTCTCGATGGATGACTTTGAAAAAGCACTAGGACAGCATGGCTATGGCTATGCCAAGGGACAGATCGTCACCGGGAAAGCCTTTAGCTACGAGCGCGACGGGGCGCTCATCGACATCGGTGGCAAGTCTCCCGCCTTCCTAGCGAGCGACGAAGCCAGCATCTACCGCATCAGCGACATCACCGTCGTCCTCCCCCTCCAAGAGGAACGGGAATTTTTGATCATTGGTGATCAGAATGCAGAAGGTCAGGTCACGGTGTCCATTCGTCGCCTTGAAGAGCGACTGGTCTGGGACGAGCTGAAGGAAATGCAAAAGGACAGTCGCAGTGTGCAAGTCAAGGTCTTGGATGTGAATAAGGGGGGCGTGACGGTTAATGCCCTGGGGTTGCGTGGCTTTATTCCGAGGTCCCAGCTTAATGAGAGAGAAGATCTGGAAAGTCTGGTCGGCAGTTCTCTAAGCGCCTGTGTGATTGAACTAGATCAGCGCAAAGGAAAAATCGTCCTGTCCAATCGTCAAGCTAGCCGTGCGGTCAACATGAGCAAGCTGGAAATCGGTCAATTGGTCGAAGGAACAGTGGTGAGCTTAAAACCCTTTGGGGCGTTTGTGGAGTTTGATGGTTGTACGGGGTTGCTGCATATTAGTCAGGTGAGTAAAAAGCCTGTGAATGAACTCGAAAAGGTGTTCCACAGTGGTCAAGCGATCAAAGCGCTGATTGTCAATATTGATGAAGGCAAAGGTCGAATTTCGCTTTCGACAAAGGTGCTGGAGCAGTACGACGGCGAAGCGCTGGATAATCTGGCAAAACTGATTGATGAGGCAGACGATCGGAAAGACCGTGCCCGCAAGTCCATTCTGGGATAGGTTCTAGTTCTCAACCTCTCTGATTTCAGAGGGGTTGATTTGATTAATTCTTCTATTTACAAAGCGCATTTTTACCATGACAACGATTTGGGAATTAGACTTTTACTCGCGTCCGATCGTCGATGAAAATAAGAAAAAGGTTTGGGAAGTGTTGATCTGTGAAAGTCCAACGGATGTGGATGCAGATACCAAGACACTCTTTCGCTACGCTGAGTACTGTTCTAATTCTCAAGTGAATTCAGCGCAACTGAGTGAGTCTATTGTCAGAGCGATCGAAAAAGCAGGCGTCTCGCCCGATCGAATTCGCTTTTTCCGGCAGTCGATGAACAATATGATCACGAAGGCTTGTTCCGATGCTGGGATTCCCTGTCAGCCCAGCCGTCGAACCTACATGCTGAACCAATGGCTGAAGGATCGCATGGAGTCGGTGTATCCCCAGGAAGAAGGCTATCAATCGGGTGGAAATGCCACCGTTGCGTTTCCGTTGACGCCGCCGCAGCCGTTGCAGGATGCATTAAGGGCGCAGAAGTGGGGGACGGTGGCGTTAGAGGCGTCGGCGTTGTCGGAGATGAATGAATGGGCGATCGACTTTGGCGAAGCTTTTCCGATCCGGCAACTTAATCTTGCGCCGGATACCTTGGTGCCCGGATTGATTTTGTATTCGCAGCGGGCGTTGGCGATCGCGGCTTGGATGTCGGGGTTGGAACTTGCGACGGTGAGATACGATACCCAGGATGGTCAGCAATTAGTGCTGGAAACTGGGGTGATCGATCGGTGGTCCTTGGCGCAGTTATTAAATATGCCATTGCAGGCGGAAGCAAAACAGTTTGAAGATCGGAAAGTGGCGGCCGGGGGCGTTCACTTTTTGGCGATTCAAAAGAGTCCTGAGGAGGAAGCCTTTGCAGGGTTCTGGTTGTTGTTAGATGTTTGATCCAGTCCTTTATTCACAAGCGTAACGAATCAGTTGACAGAGCCGTTGTCGCAGGGTTTCCAGCCCTAGCCGATCGTGGGCGGAGATGAACAATGCCTGCGGGTATTCTTCCTTGGCTTCCATGAGCCGATCGCCGTCCACTTGGTCCATTTTGTTAAAGGCAATCACCGCTGGACCGGGGGAAATGGGCAACTGCGACAGGATATCCATGACCGATCGGATTTGGTTTAGCCATGCGGGATGGGAGAGATCGACGACATGCAGCATCGCGTCGGCTTCTGAGACTTCCTCTAACGTGGCTCGAAAGGCATCCATCAGTGGCGGCGGCAGTTCATGAATGAATCCCACGGTGTCGGTCAGTAGAATCTGGCGATTCTCTTCGGTTTCGGCGTCTTGGATGACGAGTCGTCGAGTGGTGGGGTCTAGTGTTGCAAAGAGTTGATCGGCGGCGTAGATTTCAGAGTTGGTTAAGGCGTTGACTAGCGTGGATTTACCAGCGTTGGTGTAGCCGACGATCGCAACGCTAGGAACCCGTTGGTGTTGACGTTTTTGACGGAGTCTCGATCGGTGCTCTTGCAGGGTATTGACTTCCCGTTGCAGATTACTAATCCGCTGCTGAATCACCCGTCGTTCGGTTTCTAGCTTGGTTTCCCCCGGTCCACGGGTGCCGATGCCGCCGCCGAGTTTTGACATGGCTTTACCTTGACCGACGAGGCGGGGCAACATGTACTGCATTTGGGCGAGTTCGACTTGGAGTTTACCCGCTCCGGACTGGGCGCGCTGGGCGAAGATGTCGAGGATGACTTCGGTGCGATCGATGACGCGAATACCGATTTGATCTTCGAGGTTACGCCGTTGAATGGGGGCGAGGTCGCGATCGAAGACGATTAAATTTGCCCCAATGGTTTGAGCGGTTAGGGCAATTTCTTGGACTTTACCTTCGCCGACGACGGTGCGTGGATGAGGGCGCGATCGTTTTTGTCTTAGGACTTGCAGCACTTCACCCCCTGCGGTTTCCACCAATCGCCCAATTTCTTCGATGCCATCCTGGTAGCGTTGCTTTGTAACATTTTCCGTTTCCAATCCGACCACCAGGACCCGATCGCGATCGTCATCCACCGCCTGCGCCACAAACTGCCGCTGGAAGTCTGCTTCGAGTTCTTCGACAAACTCTGTAAAATGCTGCTGGAGCATGTCTTCTAGGCCCATGGGATCCGAAATTTGCCAAGCGGTCTCAGGGTGCGGGACTAAGTGACACCAATAGGCTTCTTTGACATAGCCTGCGCCGCCGCCCCCGCGCTTTTGGAAGCCTGTTCCGGTGAGGGTCAAGATCACCATGGAATCGAGGCGCTGCATGGCCATGGCGGTCATGGCGGCTTCGTTGGGGGGTTCGAGTTTGAGATGGGTGGCGATGCAGCGAATGCCGCTGAGGCGATCGGCTCCGTAACGGGGAAGTTCTTTGGGGGGGATTTGGGTTTGGCGAGGGGTGCCGACGCCGACGCGGATCACTTGACCTCGGCGGTTGACGTAGGCGCAGAGGGGTTCGCCGATGTCCGTGCTGACTGAAGCGAGTCGCTGGGCAAATTCGGGCGTGGTGACGCTGTCGATCGGGAGCCGATCGTGGTAGATGCGCTGGATCTTTTTAATTTGGCTGGTTTTGAGTCCTTGCGGACGACCGTAGATGGTTTCGATAGGTACACAATGCCTAATGCTACAGGGTCCATTTTAGACGAAAACTTGAGATGATCCCCGACGCATTGTAAATCTTCTCGTTTTATCAATTGAGTGATTGACTTTCAAGATAAAGCGTGTCGTAGCTGAGATCTAACTCATTAGCCCATTCGATCGATCCTGCGACGACTCGAACGGTTGCAAAAAGTTGATGGTCTTTAAGACTAGCGAAGATCCCGCGATCGAGGTAAGGGGTAACGTCAAAAATCCGCTCTTCGCCAGTTTCAAACGTAAGATGAAGAGAATAATTATCGATCGGTCGGACCTGCTTGATATAAGGATTTATCATATGGATAATGCAGGCATCAACAGTTCCTCCGAAAGCCGATCGTCATCATGTAATGATATCGCAAAACTTAGATCTTAAGATCGAGCAAATCACGCTATCGTAAAGAGGCAAATCTTGGATGACAGCCATGACGATCGTGTCTAAAGTCTTGCAACCCGAGCAGTCCTATACCTTCAGCAAAATCTTCGACCTCAAAATTGAAGCCGATGAACTGGCCAATTATTTTGGTTATAGCTTTCAACGAAAACGGCTCAATCTGCCACAGTACGAAGGAACGATCGATCGGCTAGAGGAACTACGATCGCGCATCGAAGCTGTCATGCCCTACGTCAGCCTCACCAATGAAACCTCTCGTCGCGAAGTTTTGATTTCCCAAGTTGTTCTTGAAGTGGTTCAGAAAACCAAAGCTCAACTCCGCATTGAATACCCCATCAAAGTTACAGAACAACTTCAGGGCTATTTGGATTATCTATTGCAAAGTCAAACTGAAATCTTAGTGATCGAAGCTAAGCGGGAGGATTTGGATTATGGATTTTCTCAGCTTGTGGCGGAGATGATTGCGTTAGATCAATGGGACCGATCGCCCAGTCAGCCGATGCTCATTGGCGTGGTGACGACGGGAAAGATTTGGCAGTTTGGATTGCTCGATCGATCGGCTAAACGGATTGAGCAGGGATTGGATCTTTACCGAGTTCCAGACGATCTCGAATCTGTTCTCCGAATCTTAATCTGTTCATTAATTGTGAACTAAAGTCTCTGGGCTTTGCAAGTCCGATCGTAGGTCTGGGCGAGATCCACTGGAAAACATCCGCCTTCCTTCAGCCACAGCGGTAACGTAGGCAACGATCGTCCCAGTTCTAATTGCTCAAACCAAACCTCGACCTGTGGACGTTCCAGAACGATCGATCGATAGGCCGCTGCATAGAGGCTGGGGTCATTGGGTTGGGCTTTACTGCCGATTTGTTCCATGAGTTGAGTGTGGAGCGATCGTTTTCGGGCTGTAACAACGTCGATAACAATTAATCCGACACCTTGTTCTAAATAGCTTTGGCATTTTGTGACAAAAACATCGCGCTGAGACGGACGATCTTTGTTGGCAGGACTCACGATTTCAATCGCGCCAATGAGCTTGGTTGATTGTTCTGAACTAAAAATTCCCACCTCAACCTGCTCGACCATTACAGATTTTAAATCAAATTTCACATTAGATTCAGCAAAATACTCCTGTGGTAAAAGCTGATTGAGCGTTTCAACCAAATACGTTGCCCAAGCATTGTGAAACGAATGCCAGTGACGTCGATCGGACAGCGGCGATCGGAAATGGTCAAGCAAGGTCATAGCAATAACCGTCATACAACATTATTACTCATTATACGATCGCTTCTGTGTTTGTGAGACTGATTTCAACCTCGATCGCACCACCGCTTCACCCACGCCGCATAGCCCCAGCCGATCGCACTTCCCAGCACGTAGAGCGGAAAGTCTTCCCAAGTAAATCCATTACCCAAAATCAATCGACCCAAACGGTTCGATCGGGCGGCGACTAAAAGCGGGTCTTGGGACAATTGTAAAAACTCTAACCCAAAGGAGATTAAACAAACCGTGATGGCAGCAGCGATCGGTTTCACCTTCGGAAAAATTAGCAGAAGCAATAGGATCAGCAATGTTTCGTATGCGATATTGCCGAATAGGTTACGAAACCATTCGGGTAGCAATGGCGAGAAGCGCACGGCATACCCCAAGGGAATGATTAATGCAGCGCTGATTGCTAAGACCGATCGATACTGTGTCATTCTTAATCTCTGAATTGATCTCTAAAATTCCAATACACTAGTTTGCCCCAGATTAGCGTTAGAATAGAACCACTCACTGAAGGAGAGGCGATCGCTCTTATGGTGTTCACAAAGCCTAGGTTTGTTAGTTTTGAAGATTATCTTGCGGCAGAACCCTCGGAATTGCCGGAGGGAAAGTTTGAATATTGGGATGGAGAGCTAGTTCCGGTTATGTCTGAGTCGATCGGAAATATTAATATCGCAACCTATTTATTTGCGTTGCTGATTCAGGCCGGATTTTCGCCTCAGCTTTTATGTCCTGGACAAATTGAAGTGGTGGTTCCGGGTAAGCCAAAAACGCGCTTTCCTGATCTGACGGTATTGGAAGAGGTTCATCTAACGTTATTAGGCCGACGTGGGACGATTACCCGAGAAATGCCGCCGCCGAGAGTCGTGGTTGAGGTGGTGAGTCCGGGTGATGAGACGTCTGAAAACTACAAGCGCGATTATGAGGTGAAACCTCAGCAATACGCAGCGATCGGCATTCCTGAATATTGGATTATTGATCGCGATCGTGAATGGATCAAAATCGGAATTTTGAATAATGGCAATTATCAGTATGAAACGTTTCGCTCAGAAGAAACGATTGTCTCTCCCACATTCCCAGATTTGAGTCTCACGGCATCGCAGATCTTGAATGCAGGCCGATCGTAACAAGACTCAATCGCCCCCAGATTAGCGTATGATAATTTATTGTTCTGCCACCCACGCCCGCGAACCATTGTCGCGAACCTTACTTCATCATGCTGAGAGCCGGAATTGTCGGATTGCCTAACGTCGGGAAATCAACGCTGTTTAATGCGATCGTCGGGAACGCTAAGGCCCAAGCCGCGAACTTTCCCTTCTGCACTATCGAACCCAACGTCGGCATCGTCGCCGTCCCCGATGCCCGATTACAAATCCTCTCGGACATTGCCAGCTCCAAGGAAATTGTTCCAGCTAGAGTCGAATTTGTAGACATCGCAGGCTTGGTTAAGGGCGCATCCAAGGGCGAAGGACTCGGCAACCAGTTCTTGTCAAATATTCGGGAAGTCGATGCGATCGTGCATGTGGTGCGCTGCTTTGACGATGACGACATCATTCACGTTTCCGGTGCCGTTGACCCCAAGGGCGACGCCGAAGTCATTAATCTAGAACTCGCCCTCGCCGATCTGGCCCAAGCCGAAAAACGCCTCGATCGCGCCCGCAAAGAATCCCGCGCCAAAAAAGAACCCACCGCCGAAACCGACGCCCTCGAAAAAATCATTGCGGCCTTGAATCTAGGCAAACCCGTGCGATCGGTCGAACTCACCGAAGACGAGATCTTCGCCATCAAAGCCATGGGTTTCATGACGCAGAAACCCATTATTTACGCGACCAATGTGTCAGACGCCGATCTCGCAACGGGCAACGCCTACGTCGAACAGGTCCGCGCCCTCGCTGCTGAAGAAGGCGCACAGGTCGTGATCATCTCCGCCCAAGTGGAATCAGAACTGGTTGAACTGTCTGACGAAGACCGATCGGAATTTTTAGAATCCCTCGGCGTCACCGAAGGCGGCTTAAAATCCCTCATTCGCGCCACCTACGACCTCCTCGGACTCCAAACCTACTTCACCGTCGGACCCCAAGAGACCCGTGCTTGGACCATTACGAAAGGCATGTTGGCCCCTCAAGCCGCAGGCGTGATTCACTCGGATTTTGAAAAGGGATTCATTCGGGCTGAAACGGTGGCCTACAAAGATTTGGTGGAGTACCGATCGATGAACGCCGCCAAAGAAAAGGGATTGGTGCGCAGTGAAGGAAAAGCCTATGTCGTCCAAGAGGGCGATATTATGCTGTTCCTACATTCATAACCTGACAAACTGCCCCCCGACCCCCAACTTTGGGGGAGTAAGAATTCCGAAGCCCCCAGAATTGGGGGTTGGGGGCCTCCGGTGGTGCTATTTTTTGGAATGGTCTTATGGACAATATTGAGCGAGAAATCCAGTTGTCTGGATTTGATGAAATGGGCGAACCTGTCATTCAAGTGATGACCGATCGCTCCCTGCATCTCCAGTTTGAATTCATGCCGCCCTCGGATATTGACGAAAACGGCATGGAATTTTTTGATGACTTCGACGCACAACTATCCAAGGCGATCGGGCTTCCCGTGATCTGGGACGATCGTGAGCGCTTCATCATCGCAGAGCCTAATCCCGACACGATCGACAAAATCCGCACCTTTATTGAGCACTACCGTTAACATTCTTTGTTACAATACTTTACATCGCCCCCGAATGCGTTCAGGTGTTTGTTCAGTCTTTAGCAGAGCGAGTCTTCCATGCGTCGTCTATTTCAAGCCCTCACCGCGATCGTCCTGCTCTGTCTGTTGACGATTCTTCCCCCCGCCGAGGCTGTCACGCTTGAGGTCACGCCCATCACGCAGGATCAGCCCACCGCTGATTCGCCCATGGATGACTTGTATAAACGTATTGGGGAACTGCGCGATCAGGCATTTGGTGCGACTAATCAGGGGAAATTTGGTGAAGCTGAAGCGTTTTGGACGGAACTGATTGAGCTGCTCCCGAACAATCCGGCGCTAATCAGTAATCGCGGTAATTCCCGTGTGAGTCAAGGCAAGCTCGAAGCGGCGATCGAAGATTTTAATAAGGCGATCGAATTGTCCCCTGAATCCTCCGACCCTTATCTCAATCGCGGCGCGGCCTATGAAGGGTTGGAAAAGTTTGAAGAGGCGATCGCGGATTACAACCATGTGATTGAGCTAGACCCAAATGATGCAGCGGCCTACAACAATCGCGGCAATGCGAGAGGGGGACTGCGTCGTTGGAATGAGGCATTAACAGATTTTAAAAAAGCGGCGCTGCTGGCTCCGGACTTTGCGATCGCCCGAGCCAATGGCGCACTGGCGCTGTACCAATTGGGTAACACCGATGATGCCATTCGTGAAATGCGCAATATCATTCGCAAATATCCTCGGTTTGCAGACATGCGGGCGGCCTATACGGCGGCGCTTTGGTCGATCGGTGCTAGGGATGAAGCGGAAAGCAATTGGGTTTCGGTATTAGATTTAGATGTGAGATACAAAAACATCGAATGGGTCAAAACTGTGCGTCGCTGGCCGAAAGATATCACAACAGCTTTGGAGAAGTTTTTGACGCTGTCTTGATAGGAAAGACTTGAAGCGTTTCTATCGTTGATTGTGGGTTGAACGAGCGTTATGATGTTGAAATAATGTTTGCGAGTGAACGCCTTATGGTCACGCTTCAACTCCGACAGGTGGTTGTGGATCCCGGTCAACACATCCAATTTCGATCGGTCGATTGGGTGGAATTTGAAGCGATTTTGGCTGAGCTAGGGGATAGACGCTCATCGCGAGTAGCCTATTGCGATGGAAGCTTGGAGATTCGGATACCGTTACCTAAACATGAAAAAGCAAAGGTGCTTCTGGGCAATATGGTGACGATTCTCTTAGAGGAGTTACGCATTCCGAATGAATGTTTTGGTTCAACGACCTTTCGGCGTAAAGATTTAGGGGTTGGGGTGGAGCCGGATGATTGTTTTTATATCCACAATGCAGAACGAATGCGCGATCGGGATGATTTGGATCTGACGATCGATCCACCGCCTGATTTGGTGATTGAGGTAGATGTTACGTCTAAAACGGGATTGGAGATCTATCAGCGATTAGGAGTTCCTGAGGTTTGGCGATTTGAGGATGGGGTATTACGCATTAGTGTTTTAAACAATGGTGAGTATGGAGATGTGGATGCTAGTCCGCTGTTTCCACAGTTTCCGATCGTCCAGGCTGTCGGTGAGTTTATGGTGCGTCTGGGGTCAGAGGGACGGACGCAGGCATTGCTGTCGTTTCGGGAGTGGGTTCGATCGTTGATTGCGGATTGAACGATCTATCATCTACAACTTCCTAATGAATGGTCTCTAGCCCTACGGTAAAAAGAGCGATCAATACGAAATGGCAGGTGGTACAAAACGCACACCTCGTCGTCGGGTTTAAGAAGAAGACGGAAGCGGTGGCACCTGCTTCTGTAGCGGCTTGGGGAGGTGCGATCGGTTTTACAAATGCTCTGAAATGACTGACACAGCACCTAGTGGTGAAAACTGTGTCAGTCAATTTTTGTTTTTGGGAGTGATCATCCCTATGAATAGAACAGCAGTTCTCCTGCTAGGTCAAGACATCAGCAATCGATCAAAAAATTTATATTTGTTATTCATTATTCATCATGCGAGTGCGATCGATCTTGAGATATCGGTAGGAGAGAGGCTGAGAGAACGATTTAAGTTTGTCAGAAAGGACTGTATCGATGAATTTTTGGGGATGTGTAGAAAACCGCGTCAGACGGGATTCTGTATTTGTTTGTGGCTGATCTTTTGATCACAGATTTTGATCTGTAACTTGGCGATTGTCCCCCCAATTGACCAAGATCAGGAGTATTGCCCCATGCTAGAGACTCATGAGGAATGTCTGGCTTATTTAGAGAAAATTCGATGGAATGGAACGCCGATCTGCCCATACTGTGGTTTCAACAAGGCAACCAGGTATAAAAACGAGCAGCGGTACCGATGCAATGGATGTTTTACTTCGTATAGTGTGACTGTCGGTACGTTGTTTCACAAAACTCACGTGGATTTACGAAAATGGTTTCAAGCCATTCTGTTGTTGTGCAAGCTCGATCGCGATATCAGCGTTCGCAAGCTTTCGCGGGAACTTCAGGTCAACCGAGCGACTGCGGCTTTGATGGTCGATCGGATTCTAAACGTATCTCCTGAGCAAGCTGAGATTTTGAGAACTATTATTCACGCGATCGAACAAGTAAGTTGAGGTGTATTCAGATGGCATCACAGGACAATCAAAATAGACCTATTGGAGATGTTTGGCTACTCTTGAGAGTTTCATTCTTTTCCTATCTTCCCGCCTTGATCCTCCTAGTACTGTCTTTTGCAGTCTTTAAATTCACCAGTAATCCTCAGCCCGCAGTCTCTGATTTGACACTGTCGTCTTTTATTTTAACGAAAAATGAAGAAAAGTCATTATCTCAATTAAAAGAGAAGGAGATATCTAAAAAGAGTTTGACAGAAGAGGAAGGCAAGGAATTAGAGAAATTAGAAATTAAGGAGAAGTTTCAAAAAGTCATCGAAAATCAAATCAAGAAATCAGCAGAACAGGAATTGGAGAAGCAAAGCAACCTTCTAAAGTCTACAGAAAAGCTCAGAGATGAAAAAGAATTTGACTTAGTGAATGGATATATTGGAGGAGAGATTTATCGTCAATCTAAAAAAGAGGCTGAGACAGCAGCTAAAGATGCAATTGAAAAGCTTAAAGCTGATTGGAAGGGTGATTTGTTTGGACAAATTTCTTTTCCTGTTGTTTTTGCGATCGCTTCAATTTTTGCAGCATTTGCAGTGAAAGACATTCTAACAGAAATCCTTAAGACAGAAGACAAAGATGCTCTTAAAAAGGAAATAAAAACAACACTCGCGGAAACTTTTGGGCTTAGTGGAGATTGTACAGAAAGAGCAGAAGACCCCAAACCTGAGAGTCTGCTGTTAACAATGGAAAGTAATATTAGTAGTTTGATTGAGACTAATACTACTAATATGAAAAAAATTAAAGAAGAATTAACTAATACTAATGCCAGCTCTTTTAAGGACATTAAAATTCAACTTGGTTGGATAGAATATGAATTAGCAAGCTTATCACTACATAAAGAAGAATCTAAAATACCAGATAAAGAATTGACTGAACATAAATGCAGAATCAATGCAGCTCTAGCAAGCTTACTAGAAATTGACGAGGCAGGGAAAAATACTATTCAAGGTTTGAAAGATTGTGAAAACATGTATTTTGTATTAGCCGATGGAGAAGATCCCTCAAAATTAAAATGTGATAATCACAATTACAAGTTTGAAATAATGCTTGCTAGAGTTAATTTAGTTCTTAATAACATAAATAATCCTAGTCAAGAGGTGTCTGAGATAATCACATCACTGAGGACAAGAATTGCTGAACGTCAGGCTAGGTTGAGTTATCATACAGAAGCTTCAGACCAAATCAATGCTGGCACATCAAAGTATGATCGCAGTGAGTAAGTAGACAGCGCCAATTAAACGCGAGATGTTTCTAAGATGGGCAAGGATTTCAAGTTGTTCTGTTTTACATTTAACTCATCTCACCTACCCAAAAGAATAAATAAATCAACTTGCAAGAATAAATTTAATACTTCTAAAACTTATTCTTGCAAGAGTTGAACTTCTAACAATTTAGAAGTTCTTCAACCTTATCATGGCAGTAGTCAGAGTAATAATTCCCTTTCTCCGGACGCTCAGCAAAAGTTTTTTTAATTGAGTTTCTGTAGGTTTTAGGAGACTCTACATATTCTGCATCAGGACGATAAATTCGCTTATTGTCTATGTAATTCGACACATGATTACAGTATTCTAAAGAATATTGATCAAAAGCTCTAGTGCAATCCTCTATTTCACCCGTCCTGAAATTACAAAGATTCATTATTTGCTTTAAATCATCATATATAGAATCAAATACATCCTCAAACTCCTGATTGTCCCATTTCTTTTCACGCTGTTCTTGTATGCAGACATCGCTAGAAATAAATGGCAACAAAAAGCGTGCAGCATTATCTGCGCTGATCATATGAGCACTGAGTTCATTAATCTGGTTCACTACAAACTTAAGATCGTCAATATCCTTTTGGTTTCCTAATGCTTTCTCAATACTATTTAATTTATCAATAATTGCTTTCATTTCTTCCTCAGGTGAATCTTGAAATTCTTCAAGGTCTAATCGCAACAACTCGGTTAGCATTTGATTGAACATAAGATATTTCCCTTTGGCACAGGAAAGCTGTACCGTAAACTATACCAATGAATGAAATAGCCATTCTGTGAGATTCTTTAGACTCAATTTCGATCGGCAAAACTACACCCATCTTGCGATCGAAAATCTTATCTAAATACAGATGAACTACTCCATAAAATAAACATAGCATAGTAGCAGTATTTTTGTACTATTTAGCTTCAATAAGTTCGTTTGCTGTTCAAGTCCTTTTTATGTTGAATGCCGATCGTCACTAGGTCATCACGCGAACCGAGAGTGGTCTCGATCGATCGCCAATCTTGAAGCCGATCGTCCCTAAATTCGCTGTTACTCTAGGGCCGATCGCACCATTGCCAGTCATCGTAACGATTTGGGACCCAGGCTCGATCGTCCGAAAATCAGTCTGCTACAATGGAGCGAGCGAATTATATTAATTTAGCTCGTGGTAACAATATGAATTTTCCTTGTGAATTCCAAGAAGAAGTTGAGCAATGGGCAACGTCAGTAGGACTCTCGGCAGAACAGTTTGTGATACAGGTGATGTCTGAACGGTTGACATTGCTTAAACAGCAGCAAAATAGTGACACGATCGGCTTGAGTCCTTCTGAAAGCTTGCCATCCGATCGTTCTCGGCTGCACCGTAAGAACGGGGTCTTAGTGATTCAAACGGGTCCATTGAATGGATTTGATATCAATGCATTTATTGGCGAGATGCGAGAAGAACGAATTCAAGATCAGATTAGGCAGGTTAGTCTGTGAAAGTTTTGTATGATACATCTGTTTTGATTGCAGCGCTGTTAGTTGAGCATTCTAACCATGCAGCAGCGCTTTCTAAGCTCGAACTGGCGAGGCAAGGCGAAGTTAAGGGATATCTTTCGACTCATAGCTTAGCGGAACTCTACTCGGTAATGACTCGTTTACCCCTACCATTGCGTGTGACTCCTGGAGAGGCTGTAGTCATCCTTGCCGATTTGACTGAGTATGTTGAACCTGTGCCGTTAGTTGCCAACGATTATCAACGGGCGATCGGACTCATGGCCCAGCTTAATTTACCGGGTGGAGGGATTTTTGATGCACTGATTTCACAAGCAGCATTAAAGGCTTGTGTAGATCACCTAATGACGTTTAATGCAAAGGATTTTGTGCGATTGGGCGAGGAAATCTCAGTCTTAGTCCGCGTCCCTGAATAAAGCATAACGTTTACGATCGAATGGGCGATCGTCCCGACATTAGCAGTTGCTCTAGGGTCGATCGGTTTCTTGGGACTTTACAAAGTTGTACTAGCTTTTTATCACCGAGCGTTGATTGCGGATTGAACGATCGTAGTATTTTTAACGAATGCTCTCTAGCCACTGCCGATCGTCTGCAAGTAAGGCAGGAGGTGGAACAGGCTCCTTGTAATCAAGACGCATCCCGTAGCGAGCTTCGGTATAGATTCGATTAAAGACGGCTTGTAAATCGAGAATAATATCGTCATCCTCGGGCTTTAATGGAATGGGAATGGTGGGAAGAGGTGTTTGGAGGGAAAGGGCGTAGAGATCTGCGGCAGGGCGATCGGGACTGCGGCTAATTAAAATACGATAGGCACTTGGGGGGCGGTTGCTGACGATCGGCATGGCTTTCCCAGCCCGAATCAAATCAATCTCCACCAAGTGCGTTGCACTCTCTAAAATACTGCGACGTTTTTTATCATAGGCATTACGGCCTTCGCCCGCTTGTTTGTTTTTGGGCGAAAGGACTTCAATAGCGGTGATGACTGCATCGGTCTGAATATCACGAATTTCTAAATATCGTTCTCTAACCGATTCCATCATTGGGAGCATGACGGTTTCTGGTTGTGTCATGAGTGCGGTTGCTGATTGAGGCTCGATCGGAAGTCGATCGACGCTTTGGCGATTTAGAATGGCGGCATCTGGAATTCCAATTAAAACTTCGTTATCGCCCTCGGTTTGATAAGTACGGAGTTCAACTTCGATGTAGTACTGGTCACTGAGTTGAGGCGTAATGGCTGCAGCGATCGCCCCAATCAGTCGAAAATGAAACGACGACCAAAAATTGGGTTGTTCTAGATAGGGATCCATTCCAGGAAACGGTGAGGGCATGGCGACTGGACCGACAACGTTAAAGTAGTGCTTCCATTGTAGCAAGCTCTATCTCGACTGGATTGACGATCGGATTGACGATCAGGTAGCACAGCCGAAAGATATTAAGCCGATCGCTTTAACGATCGACCCCGCCAAGTCCATCCCCAACCCGTCTCCGTCTTCACCCAAGACGCAATGGCGATCGCCGCAATTACCAGTCCCCCCAATCCACTCAGCCACCAATACTTCGCTGATAAATTCATGACGGATTCTAAACGCTGACGAATTTGATATTGCCGAACTAAGAATAAAACTGCCGCAATCCCGATCGCTCCCAATAGCCAAACCTGCCACCCGCCCGATGGCAGAGCCTGCCACAGATTCATCGCCGTCAGTCCCACACTGAACCAAGGCAACGAAAACGCCAACAGTGCAATCAACGCTGAATAAAACGTCGCCTGGGTATTGCGCTGAGAACCCAAATGCCAATTCTTCGTCCAACCTTCCCACAGTGCGCCGAAGGTTCGATACATTCGCAACAGCGCCAGATCGCCCAGATAGCCAAAATGTAACGTCAGTCCCGCCTGCTGAATCGCCCTTGCCAGTTCCACATCCTCCACAATTTCCGATCGCAACGCCCGATGTCCCCCCACCCGATCGTAAGCCGATCGACGAAACAACATAAATGGACCCACCGCAAACATCGTCTCCGACTTGGGATCCTCAATGCTCTCCGGCTGAAACGACAGTGAAAACATGCTCGCCACGATCGGCTGAGCAATCCATTCCCCCAGACAACCACAAACGATCGTCGGCCACCCCGTCAACAAATCCCACTGGTTTTCGAGTGCTGCTGAGACTGCCGTTTCGATCGCCCCTGGTTTGAGCTGCACGTCCGCATCAATAAATAGGACATAATCTCCCGTCGCCCGATCCATCGCCTGCGCGCAAGCCCAGTTCTTCCCCATCCAAACTTCGCCCGCAGGCCGATCGATCCCCCGCAAAATCTTCAACCGATCGTCCCCCTCCTCCGCCAACCCCTGCAAAATTTCCCAAGTCCCATCGGTAGATTGGTCATCCACCACCCACACCGAAAGCTGCGTCGAGGGCAGGGTTGTGCTATTCAAAACCGATCGGACACAGGCTTCAATGTTCAGCGCCTCGTTATAGGCGGGGATCATCACATCAATCGAAGCGTCCACGCTTGGGATCAGTTCGGGACGAATTAACCGATATTGGGGTGCGGCCTTCACCAGGGGGATCATTCTGGCTGCAAAAATCGAACTCACTGCGCCCCCGATCGCCACCACCCCACCGTCCAAAACAACCGTCACCCAACTCGCCACAAACATTACCCACACAATTCAGAACTGAGAAAACAACAAATTTCAATACAAAATTTAATATGTAATTGATGCCGGATTTACCCTGATTTCACCGGATCTCAACGGTAGCGATGAGTTCAGTCTTCTAAAAATAAACCTAAAACCGCTATTGTTGCATATACTTAAGTAAGATTTGAGCATACGCTAGAATTCTTTTATAAGAAAAGTGTCTTTTTGACTCGAAAATTTCGGATGGCTTTCTGTCCCGATTTCCAGCAGTTTAGTAGAGCGGTTATAACAATGCCTCGTGTACTGATTATTGATGACGATTCAGCGATCGCTGAACTGGTCGCAGTCAACTTAGAGATGGCAGGGTATGAAGTCAGTCAAGCTGCGGACGGAATTAAGGGCCAAGCCATGGCGCTCCAGATGCAGCCGGACCTCGTGATGTTGGACCTGATGCTACCCCGAGTGGATGGCTTCACGGTTTGTCAGCGCCTGCGGCGCGATGAGCGCACGGGTGAAATCCCGATCCTGATGTTGACCGCCTTAAGTCAGACTGAAAATAAGGTCGAAGGATTTAATGCCGGAGCCGATGACTATCTCACGAAGCCGTTTGAGGTGGAAGAGCTACTCGTGCGGGTTCGGGCTTTGTTGCGCCGGACCGATCGCATCCCTCAAGCGGCAAAACATACCGAAATCTTGAACCATGGACCGATGACCCTGGTTCCAGAGCGGTTTGAGGCGATTTGGTTTAACCGGACCGTGAAGCTGACTCATCTAGAGTTTGAACTGTTGCACTGTCTCTTGCAGCGCCATGGTCAGACGGTTTCCCCGAGCGAGATTTTGCGGGAAGTCTGGGGTTACGATCCCGATGACGACATTGAGACGATCCGAGTCCATGTCCGTCACCTCCGCACCAAGCTCGAACCCGAGCCTCGCCATCCCCGCTATATTAAAACTGTCTATGGCGCGGGTTATTGTCTAGAGCTTCCTGCAACGGGTGTGATGGAACAGCCGATCGCAGTTTAATATTTCGATCCAAATTGATCCAATTAACCCTCTGTGAGCCATTGCAGAGGGTTTTTTATGCCGATTGCTCCGCTAACCAAGTTTCTAAATCTGCGATCGACTTGAATTGTAAGAGTGCGATCGCCAGTGCCTCTGACTGTTCGAAGGACAACGCCTGAATCCGACGAGTCAATTTCGGCGAGATTTTCCCCAGCTTGTTCTTGAGCAACAACAGGACCAATGAAACCCGTCCTTCCTGTACGCCTTCTGCTTTCGCGTCGCGGTAAACTCTCGTTTCCTGAATCGTGATGTCTAACATGGCTTCAACCTCCTCTCGACTCATGTTAATGAATTTGTAGGTCATGATGATCGAGACCATCTCTATGATGGCACGATTGACGATCGGTGGGGACTCCTGAACCTCCGATCGCTGAAGTAACTCCCTGGCCACCTGTGGCGCTTCCGTTTCATCGATCGTCGTTAACACCATTAGCGCCACTCCGATCGGCAACGTTTCAATGTCACCTAACTCGTCCAGATAAATTCGCGTGGTTCGATGGCTGTATAAGAGATCTTCGTAGGGTAAAGTCCGTGACTGCTCCATCTTGCGGGATGGATAGATGATCACTGCACGCCAATCGGTAAAGAGTTCTCGATTGCGAAAAAAGTAGAGGAGTGACTCTCCAAACAGTCGCTCGTATAAAATGACATCTTTTTGAAACTGCACTTCGCAGAAATAGACGATCGGGTTGGGCGTTCCTTCAGGCGGAAGAAAGACACCATCGATTTCAAACTTGGGTTCTTTGACGGCGACGGAGTTGAAGCGATAGGCTTCGGGGTTGTCGGGGACTTGCTCTAGCAATTGGAACAAGAGTTCGGGGGATTGTTGGAAGAGTTTGTAGAAGATCGAATCTCGGCGCATGGTGACGGCTGGAATAAATTGAAACCCTGTTAAAAAGGGGAGCGATCGCCTTCACAGCAACCGCTCCCCTTTAATGAATTAAATGCTCAAACCCTAGGGTGCAAGTGCGTTCCCACGGATCAGGCTTCCCAGCGTCTTCGCGGTGATTTTCAACTGTGTGAACGGATTGGCTGGAACCACACGCTTGTACAGGTAGCTGTCAAACGTGAGCTTCTGCACATCGATGTCCGAGCACATCTCCACAAACGCCTCGCGAGTGGCATCCGTCCGGTAGAACACCCGTTGCAGGACATCCAAGACTAGATAAGTCAGACCGTACTCCTTATCCCAACGTTTCAGGTAGACCTTGAGATCAGCTTCCGTGGGGATTCTTGCGCCGTTCTCAGAGAACTCGACGATCGCCTCAGCACACATCCGCGCCGACTTCGCTGCAAAATAAATTCCTTCGCCGGAAGATTTAGTTACAGTCCCTGCGGCATCGCCGACCAAGGCAACCCGACCGACAACCCGACGAGGTCTGGGATGCTCAGGAATTGGGTGTGCTTCCACGCGAATGATCTTACCGCCACGCAATTTTTCCGCCGCACGGGTTCTGATCCCCGCTTGGAGTTCTTTAATTCGGGCTTGGTTGGGCTTCATCGTGCCCGTACCGACCGCAACGTGGTCATATTTAGGGAAGACCCAGGCGTAGAAGTCTGGGGACACATCATCACCCACATACATCTCAGCCAAGTCGTCATAATAGGCCAACTTGTCCGGTGGCAACATGATGCGCTCTTGGAAGGCGATCGCATAGTTGTAATCCCCCGCGTCAATGGCTTTAGCCACACGCGAGTTGGCACCATCGGCACCGATGACCAGATCCACTTCTAGCATCTTGTCTTCGCCTTCGATCCCGGTTGAACGATCGGCATAGTGCAACTTGTAGCTGCCCTTGTCCGTCGAAGGGATTTCCATTTTGTACATCGTGCCATTGATCATGTTCACGCCCAGGGATTCCGCCCGATCGCGCAAGTAGGCGTCGAACACTTCCCGACGCACCATGCCGATGTACTCGTCTTTGTCCAAGGTGTGACCGATATTCACCTCAACGTTCGAGGGTGAAATCATCTTCATCCGGCGAACCTTGCGATCGATGATGCTCTCAGGCAAGTCAAACTCTTTCA
>JAAFJU010000122.1 GCA_013298165.1 Synechococcales cyanobacterium bin31.maxbin.ball.101
CGACAGCGGCAACATCCTCCGCTTCCACCGTCCACCGATCGCTGCTACGCGCCTGAGAAAACAGCGCAAACCCCATGATCTGTGTGAAATAAGGATGGCCTGCACAGAGATCAAAGAGAGCTTCGATCGCTTCTGGGCTGTAATTGAGGATTCCCCTTGCGGGTTCTGTGATGAGTTGCTTGGCACTGCGCCGATCGAGCAGACGAATTTCCCACATGGGCGCATTGTGAAAGACCCGTTTCAAGGTGGGAATGTCCTCAAGGCGTCGGCCAATCACAGGAACGATCCTCAGAAATTTGTAGTGATTCCCTGGTGCGGAAATAAATTCCTGTAGGTATGGGAATAGATGATTTCCAGCGCTTTCGGGATGGTAGTCCCCCAACGTATCGAATTCGTCTAATAAAAGAACAAGATCCCGCTGATGACAGATCTTATGAATCTGTTTTAAAAACTGAGTGACAAATATTTCCGGCTCGGCTTTGAGTTCGGCGATCGAGGGTACCAGCGGAACCCAGGAGGTTTCTTCAAGGGAGAAAAGGGTTTCTTTGGCTAATTCGTGGAGGACTTCTGGGAGGTTTTTCTGGCTTTTACCTTCTAATGAGAGCGAAATAAAGGTAAATGGTTCGTTGCGCAGAGCATGGGGAAGTTCAGCCAAAATCGATGACTTGCCGATGCGTCTCTGGCCGTAGATCAGGATGGATTTTGCGCCTTGATTGAGATTATCTGCAACAAATTCTAGGAGCTTCTCACGGTTGAAGAAGCGATCGGCGTTGACGGGACAACCAATGATGTAAGGATTTTTACGAATCGCGGTCATAACCATGAGCGTCTCTCGCCCCGAAATAAATCGTGTAGGTTGGTGCGGTCTGGGTCAGGCTTTGATGCAGTCTCTAGATTGTAGGCTTCCCGTTTTGGAATATCTAGTGTGCATTGAGCATTTAATGCTTTGTTCACAATGCTCAGCTCACAATGCTTGGCTTATAGAATCGTCAGCTCACAGAATTCCTTTTGGGAAGGCGGTGACGACTTTGGCAAGCCAGCCGAGGATGGTAGGAAGTTCTTCTTTGTTGGTCCAGAGCCAGCGAATGGCGTTGATCACGGCTTCGGATTGGCGGTGGCTCATGAGGTTGAGGAAGACTTTTTGCCGATCGCGCAGGGTTTCCTCGGTGGAGTTTTCCATTTCTTCGACGACCCACCATTCCATCATGGAGGAGGCGAAGGCGTATTTGAACTCGCCCGATCGGGATTTGGTGGTGAGGATGCCTTGCTCAACGAGGTTGGAGAGTTCACGTTCTTTTTGGCTGAAAATCAGATCTAGTTCTCCAAGGTCGTAGCGTTTGTTTTGCAGTTGGCCTTTGAGATGGATGAGGGCGACGAGCATCATGAGGCTCTGTTCGACTTCGGTGGCGAGTTGCCAGGAGGCTTCGTAGAGGTGCAGGGTCATGCTGCGGAAGTCTTCGGCAAAGGCGTAGGGATCAGGGTTTTTGCCAGATGGTAGGTTTTGTCGCAGTTCGCGGTGCAGCAGGTTTCCAGCGCACTGGATTAGAGCGGGGTGGCCGTTGGTCATTTCGCGGATGCCGTCGCGCAGGGCTGGGGTCATCAGGAAGTTGAGGTCGCCGAGGAGGGCGGCGACTTCGTTGGGGGTGAAGGTTTTGAGCGGTAGGAAGAGGTAGTGGTTGTACCAGGGGGAGCCGCCGATTTGTAGTTTTGGGCCAAGTTCATTGAGGCGTCTTAGAGAGGTGACGACCATGGAGAGATATTGGCTTTCGCGGGCGTGGGAGCAGAGGTTGCGGCAGTCGCTGACGAAGCTGGCGATCGCGTTTTCGTCGTAGCCCGGTTGGATGCGCAGGGCGGCGTCGTAGTCATCTACGAGGAGAATGAGGTACCGATCGGATTTGCCGACAGTTCGGAGGACTTGGCGGAGTCCGTCTTTGCTGCTGTTGTTTTGGTCCAGGATGAGTTTGGCTTCGGCGACGATCGCGTCATCATCGGCGTAGTCCTGGATTTGGGTTAATACTTCACGCCAAAATTTTTCCGGGCTGAAGGGTACGCTGTCGAGGCAACTGAGTCGAACGATGACGGCTCCGGTCGGGTCATAGTTGCGTACTCGCCAAGCTTGGGGATCGGCGAGAACGTTGAGGAAGGAGGATTTTCCGATGCCGGGACTGCCCCAGACGGCGAGGTTTCCTTTACTGGTGATCTGGTCAAAGGCAGTGGCGAGTTCAGCGGTGCGACCGATGAAACGATCGCTTTGGACGGATTGACCAACGGTAAAGGGATTCGGAACCATGACAGGATGCGGGGAAAGAAGGACCAAGGAGATAATTCTCAATACCCACACTTTAGCTGCGATTTCGGTCATGAACTTGTCGAGCCGATCGAAGTCCGTCACCAACTGACTCTGGAAAAACTGCGCCCCCGCTTCCACCTTGCGCTCAAAGCGTCGCGTCAAACCAGACCAACTGCCACACTGCGGATCCACCGCTGCACCCACACAGAGATCTGTTTCACCATCCGTCAAGGCATGGTCCGTCCAGTCAAAGCCAGAGTTCATCTTCGTGATCATCTGCAACAACCGCACCGATTCGAGTTCAAACACGGGGCGGGATTTTGGATGATCCCCCGCTTTGACGGGATCGCCTGTGAGGGCCAGCACATTGCGAATTCCCAGGGCATGGGCACCGAGGAGGTCCGCCTGAAGTCCGATCGCATTGCGATCGCGGCAAGCCACCTGATACACAGGCTCAATGCCTTCTTCTAACAGCAACAGCGCCGAGACTAAGGACGACATCCGCATGACGGCACGGCTGCCGTCGGTGATGTTGACCGAATGGACGCGGCCCTTGAGCTGCTTGGCCATGTCGATCATGTGGGCTGGATTCGTGCCTTTGGGCGGCGCGACTTCGGCGGTAATCAGGAAGTCCCCAGCTTGGAGGGCTTGGCGGAAGGCAGTGAGCTTCGATCGGACCATAACAATAAGTGAAGATTTATAGAGAATAAGCAGAATTACGGACTAGCCTAATCTGAAATTTGAAGCAACAGAATGGTTTCATCAGAATTTTACGCTTAGCCTCATAGTGTTTCGATTTGACCTCAGCCCATTAGATTCTGAGTCGAGGACTGAGCGGAGCCGTTCGCGTTGCGTTGCGTGAGCAAAGTCCGGTTCAAACCATTGGCGCAAATCCTAGAGCTTGCTTCACTTTCGCTAACGTGGCATTGGCGATCGTCTCGGCTTTTTCCTTACCATCGCGCAGCACCGTATCTAAATACCCCGGATCATTCAAAATCTCGTGATATCGCTCTCGAATTGGCGAAAGGGCCGCGATCGTCGTCTCCGTCAGCAACGGCTTAAACTGTCCCCAGCCCATGTCCGCACATTCAGCCGCCACGGCTTCCTGGGTCTGGCCGGAGAGCAGCATGTGTAGCGTCAGGAGGTTGTTACATTCGGGCCGATCGGGATTGCCAAACTCTAGACCGCGTGTCGGATCGGTTTTGCACTTTTTGATTTTGGTGGCGATCGTGTCATTGCTATCGAGGACACTGATCCGGCTCAGTTCGGATGGATCCGACTTAGACATCTTCTTCGTCCCGTCAGCCAAACTCATCACCCTTGCACCTTCCTTTCGAATCAGGGGTGTGGGAATTTTTAAAATCGGTTGTTTCTCACTGCCAAAGCGATAGTTAAGGCGTTGGGCAATGTCGCGGGTCAGTTCTAAATGCTGCTTCTGGTCCTCGCCGACGGGGACTTGGTCCGGCTCGTACAGCAAAATATCGGCTGCTTGCAGCACTGGATAGTCAAGTAGTCCGACGCTGACGTCTTCGCCTTGCTTAATGGCTTTTTCTTTGAATTGAATCATCCGCTCCAGCCAGTTCAACGGGGTGATGCAATTGAGCATCCAGGCCAGTTCGGCATGGGCGGGAATGTGGGACTGGACAAAAATCGTGGCATGTTCGAGCTTGATTCCGCAGGCTAAGTAGGTGGCGGCTACGTTGCGGGTGTTGTCTGCGAGTGCTTTGGGGTCATGGGGAACGGTAATGGCGTGCAGGTCGGCCATAAACAGGTAGCTATCGTACTGCTCCTGAATCTCCACCCAATTGCGAATTGCGCCGAGGTAGTTGCCCAAATGAAGGTCGCCCGTTGGCTGAATCCCAGAAAGAATACGCTGCTTTGTCATGCCCAATTAAAAACCCGCCAAGAATAAAGAACCTTCGTGGTTTTTTATTTTAAAGCTTGGCGGGGTTGATCGGTTAATCGAAACAAGGTTTGACTCTCTTGGCTTGATTCTCTTAGTTTTTCTATTTGCCGCTGGATTTGAATTCACGCTCTAGGCAGCGTTCTAGGAGTTCGATGCGATGTAGGTATAGAAAGCGGCGAGGGTTTAAAACTGGGGCAGCGGTTGTTTTTTCGAACAAGGGCTGGTTGAGATATTGGAATAAGGGGAACTTGGAGAGGGCTGAAATCATGGCGATGTTTTAAAGCTTAGGGAAATGAGCTGCGTACCTATATCCCTAAGGTGCCTTGTTCTCATGCAAATGTCGTAGGAAGGATCGCGGAGATTTTGCCTAATCACCCCCACCCCCAGATCTGTATTTATAACCAGATCACCAAAAAAAGAAGCCTTAGAAATTAATCTAAGGCTTCTTTTATAAACTCCCCAGGCAAGATTCGAACTTGCGACCAGTCGATTAACAGTCGACCGCTCTACCACTGAGCTACTGAGGATTGCTCTTGACGTCATCTAACATAACAAGCCTGTTCCACATTTGCAACCCTTTTCTCAAAATAAAGTTCACGGCTTGGATCGACTGGGTTTGACTTGACTGGCTTTTGAATCTACTTGTTAAACCTCAACCGATCGAGTTTGGCTTGGGCTTCGGGATCCAGGGAATTAATCAGAAATCGCCCCGAGGATTTATTTTTGGTTTTTTGGCGGTTGCGGACGTGGGTGTTGGTGAAGTCCACGTCTTGCCAGAGTTGAGGGGCGGAGATCCATTCTGCGCCGTAGCCGATGACGGTTAATTGCTGGGCACGATCGCTGGTGGCGACAATCAGCCGCTGCTTAAATTTCCGGATATCCTGACGAAAATCAGCGCAGGACTTCTCGATGAAGGTGTCGGCGGTTTCGCCATGGTTGGTGTAGTGGATGCTGAGAAATTCGGTGATGATTTCTTCGGTGCTGCCGCCTTCTCGATACTGTGAGTCAAAGACAATTTTGGTGTTATAGGCGTTGTAGGCGGCATATCCGATGAGATGCTCGACGAGACGGTGACGGGCTTCTTGGAGTCCATGGCGATCGCGAATTTTTTTCAAGTCTGTCCAAGCCCCGACGATGTTATATCCGTCGATGAAGAGAAGGGCTTGGGGCTGGTCAGGTTTCTTCTTACTCATGATCGGTTTCCATGGCGATCATGCGGGTTTTGAGACGATGGGGATCGCCGCGATCGATGACGATGCCTTGATCCATCAGCAGTGCGCCATCCGCATATTCCAATTCGTTGAGGCGGTGTGTAACCCAGAGGGCAGTGATGCCGCGATCTTTGACGAGGCGTTGCACTTGGGCGACGAGTTCGAGTTGGCTGTCTGGATCCAAGAGAGCGGTCGGTTCATCGAGGAGAAGCACATCACAGTGGGCGGCGATCGCTCCGGCAATGGCGACCCGCTGTTTTTGGCCGCCGCTGAGGGCGTAGATGGGGCGACGGCTGAATTCTAAAAGGTTGACGGCTTCGAGGGCTTCGAGGACTCGCGATCGGACTTGGGGTGTCGTTAGCTTTTCTCGGACCAGGCCAAAGGCAATGTCTGCGCCGACGGTGGGCATGACGAGTTGGTGGTCGGGGTTTTGGAAGACGAAGCCGAGTTTTGGTGAGACCTCGATCGTGCCTGTCTGGTGAGGGAGGAGTCCGGCGATCAGGCGCAGCAGTGTGGATTTGCCACAGCCATTGGTGCCGAGGAGCATCCAAAACTCACCCTGAGGAATGTCGAGGGTGCATCCTTTGAGGACGGACTGTCCTTTTTTCCACTCAAACCTGAGGTCTTGGGTCGCGATCGCAGAAGTCATGCCCCATCCTCAATCAGTAAAGAATAAATATTAATCTAAATATCTAAAGAATATCTGTAACGGGATCTGCAAAAAACTGCAAAAATTAAGCCGCACATAGCCCAATTGTCAGAATTTCCCTAGTTTGAGAAATAATTCTGGACACAGGCTACATGCGGCGTTTGGAGCTATTAGGGGTTGGGTGCGAAGAAGCCTGGGGCGCGTCCGCCTGCGCCGCCGCTGGTTTTTTCGTACATCTGGACAGAGGCGATGGAGCTTCCGAGGAGTGCGACTTTTTTGTTCGTCTGGTGATCGCAGGTGAGTTCGATCAGGTCGTCGCTTTTGCTCTTTAATGCGTTTACGAGCTTCTGGTAGGCGGTTTCAGCGTCAGATTGTTCCTTTTTCTGAATGCTTAAGGTACCGGGCGTGTCTTTCAACGTAAATTCCAAAATAAACATAACCGTCAGTTCATCCTGTGGGCGTGCAGTCCCTAGTATAGGCAATCCCTTGGGTGATTAGACGATCGAATCTAAAACGAACCTCAGAAACCGAATCTAGAAAACTATGCTACGTTGATGCATAGAGGACTTGTTCCTTATGCCTTACAGCCTTAGACCTTGTGTTTAGATGCTGTGAGTGATCACACTTGTCGTTTAGCAAATCGCGGAGGTGCTTATGCAAGATAGTCATAAATTCTTGGGTCTTCAGTTTGGTGTTGTCCGGCTGTGCGCCGGGGCTGTTCTTTAAGCTAGCCCTATTGAGTCTATAGATTGGTAGCTTGGCCTAGTTTGGAGTTCCTCCCGGCAGTCAAGGTTCCATCTGAGGACCCGCTAGACCGCTCTCGATCGTTGCTTTTCCATCTGGAAAGCTGCGATCGGGAGCGGATAGTTTTTTGGGGACTTTTTAATAGGCTTTTGTCCGGATGCAGGTTTTACAGAGAGAATTATGGTGAAGCCTCTGTGGTGTTTCTATGACATGGCGTTGTGGACTGTTGGGACAGTAGCGCTGGAATGATGGGGCAATTTAGATCTGCCAAAAGGAATAGAGGCCGCTCCGATCGCCTCCCATGACGCGCTGGTGTCGATGGTGTGACGTTAGATCGATCGGGATTGCGGGAAAAATTCAAATAATACTGTCACAGTCCTCTGATCCATTTCGGAGCGGAGACGATTAGTATGGTCACAGATACGAAATCACAGATTGCTTGTAGTCAGGAAGATCGTTCAGATGTCTCCTACTTCTGTTAACATGTGATTTAAGATACGTTTTATTGTTTTTTGCAGGGCACTATTTATTAGTGCGTTGTAAACGTGAGGAGAACTTAAGCATCATGATGAATATTCGTTTGACTTCTTTGCTGGTCAGCCCCGCTGTTTTGGGTGCGATCGTCTTGGGCGCGACTTCCGCCAAGGCTGAAATGACTTCCGTTGATACTTTGACTCAAGTCAGTCAGTACAACCAAGAAGGTAAATCTTCCCAGTCCGCTGTGACTTCCGTGTCTCAGTTGTCTGACGTCAAGCCTACTGACTGGGCTTTCCAAGCGCTTCAGTCCTTGGTTGAGCGTTATGGCTGTATCGCTGGATACCCTGACAAGACCTACCGTGGCAACCGCGCGATGACTCGTTATGAGTTCGCGGCTGGTTTGAACGCATGTATGGATCGCGTCAACGACTTGATCGCAGCATCCACTGCTGACATGGTCAAGAAAGAAGATCTCGCGGTTCTTCGTAAGTTGCAAGAACAGTTCGCTGCTGAACTCGCTACCCTTCGCGGTCGCGTCGATGCATTAGAAGCGAAGACTGCAACTCTTGAGAAGCAACAGTTCTCCACGACGACCAAGCTTCAAGGCGAAGTGATTTTCGCACTGACACAAGAATTCAGTCGTGACCAGCCTGGTGCTAAGAACCAAGTTGCATTCCAAAACCGTGTTCGTTTGAACTTGAACACCAGCTTCACGGGTAAAGATCTCTTGGTCACTCGTCTTGCTTCTGGTAACTCCAGCCGTTTTGACAACGGTACCTTGGGTGAAGGTCTTCAAACTTCTCAGTTCGGTGGACAAAGCAACAACAGCATCAGTGTTGACTGGTTGGCTTATTACGCCAGCTTGAGCGACAAGCTCAAAGTGTACATCCCTGCTGTTGGCGGTTTGCACTACGACTACGCTCCTACCATGAGTCCTGCATTGGATACGGGTGACAGCGGTAGTTCTACCCTCTCTGTGTTCGGCCAACGTAACCCTATCTACTCCATGGGTGGCGGTTCCGGTATTGGTGTGAATTATGAGTTGGGTGGCGGTCTGCAATTGAGCGGTGGCTATCTTTCCAGCACTGCTGCAAGCCCTGTGGCTGGTCAAGGTCTGTTCAATGGTGACAACAGCTTCTTGGCTCAAGTCAGCTATGCACCTGCGAATTCTCCTTTCCAAATCGGTGCTACTTACGTCAATTCCTACCGTAAGACTGGCGCTATCTTTGATGGCGGCGGCGCTTCTGGTTACATTGGTTCTGCAATCTCCAACGTTGCTGGTGTGACGAGTGGTATTAAGGCTGATGGCTATGGTATCTCTGCATCCTACAAGGTGAGTCCTCAGTTGGTGCTGAATGCGTTTGGTACCTATGCTAAGGTTGATAATCCTTTAACTTCTGGTGCTTTCAAAACTGAAGGTGATGTTTGGACTTATGGTTTAGGTATTGCGCTTCCTGACTTTGGTAAGAAAGGCAACTTGCTTGGGTTTGTTGTGGGTGCTGAGCCTCACTTCACTAGTGCTAAAGTTCTGGGTGCTAACGTAACTGGCTTGTCCACTCCTTTCCACTTTGAAGGATTCTACAAGTACCAAGTTAACGATCGGATCTCTGTGACTCCTGGCGTTATCTGGATTACTAATCCTGGTCAAGTCTCTGGTAACAGCGCTGTTATCGGTACTCTTCGTACAACCTTCACGTTCTAAATCCTTTCACTTCGGTGAATTGGTTTGAAACGTAGGTAATAAAGGAGCATCCTCGGAAATGAGGATGCTCCTTTTTTGTGGGGGAGAGTAAGATGTGATGTCTGGGTGAATGGGGATTAATGAGGATTTTTGTGATGAAACGATCGGTTTTGGGCTTAACAGCAGTTTTGTTGGCTTTGGGTGGGGTGCTTCCGGCGCAGGCTGAGGTCGAACTAGAGCAAGTCACCGCTGTGTCGCAACTCTCTGATGTCAAACCCACCGATTGGGCGTTTCAATCGTTGCAATCTCTTGTCGAGCGCTACGGTTGCATCGCAGGCTACCCCGACAAAACCTATCGAGGCAATCGCGCCATCACGCGCTATGAATTTGCGGCTGGACTGAATGCTTGCGTCGATCGGGTGAACGATCTGATCTCCGCATCTACCGCCAACAGCGTTAAAAAAGAAGATTTGGCTGTATTACGTAAACTGCAAGAACAATTCGCCGCTGAACTCGCAACGCTTCGCGGTCGGGTGGATACGTTAGAAACCAAAGTTGCAACGCTTGAAAAGCAGCAGTTCTCAACCACGACCAAACTTTCTGGCGAAGTCATCTTTGCCCTAACGCAAGAATTTAATCGTCCCGGTAATCAAGCGGCGCTACAAAACCGGGTTCGACTTTCGTTGAACACCAGTTTTACGGGTAAAGATCTGCTGGTGACTCGACTGGCGGCGGGAAATGCACGGCCTTTTGACACGGCGGGATTGAATGCAAATGGCGATGGTGATGCCCTTCAGACCTTTAACATCGGTGCGAGTTCTGCGTACAACAACGCCGTAAGTGTTGACTGGTTGGCCTACTACAAGAGCTTGAATGAAAAACTCAAGGTTTACGTTGCTGCTGTCGGTGGGTTGCATAACGACTACGCATCAACGATGAATCCGGCTCTGGATTCGGGTGATGGTGGCAGTACGACGCTTTCTGCGTTTGGGCAGCGGAACCCTATTTACAACATTGGCGGTGGTGCAGGTTTGGGCTTGAGCTATGAGCTGGGGGGTGGCTTTCAGGTCAGCGGCGGTTATTTAGCAGGTCAGGCGAACAGTCCAGTAGCGGGTCGTGGTCTTTTTAATGGCGGAAATAGTTTTCTGGCTCAGATTAGCTATGCGCCGGAAAAATCCCCGTTCCAAGTGGCGTTGACCTATGTGAACGCCTATCAAAAATCTGGGGCAATCTTTGATCAAAATCGTGGGATTTTGGCGGCGGTGGGGACGACGATCGCCAACAATGCCCTGAACGTCGGGAATGGCACCGCGAAAGTTAATGCTTACGGTCTCTCTGGATCCTATCAAATTAGTCCAAAACTCGTGTTGAATGCCTTTGGCACCTATGCAACGGCAGATTTTGGGATTCCGGGTTCTGAGGCGGCGACGATTTTCACCTATGGCTTGGGTGTGGCGCTGCCGGACTTTGGGAAAAGAGGGAATCTGTTGGGGTTTGTACTCGGTGCTGAACCCTATGCCTCTAATGCGAATCTCACCTTTGGTCCGGGAATTAACTCTGTGCCGATTCATGTGGAAGGGTTTTATCGGTATCAAGTGACCGATCGTCTCTCCATCACGCCCGGTGTTATTTGGTTAACCAATCCGGGACAGATTGACGGCAACAAAAGTGCGGTGATCGGCACGGTGCGAACGACGTTTACCTTTTAATTGAGGCCCAAATTTAACGACGTGTAACATTCCAGCCCGATCGCACCGTCTTCGTTCCTCATCTTTGATACACTTCATTACGGAGTCGATCGTCTGAATTGGATTGACCCAGCTTGTTGTGTTTAAGTGTAGTGAATCCAATCATGAAGTCTAAGATTCGGTCTATTGTGGCCCTGGCCCTTACGTTTGTGATGGTGCTGTGTGTGACGTTTGTGAATCCGGCAGACGCAAAGCCGAAGAAAACGAAACCCCTCACCTATTCCACTGAGCAAATCGCAGAAATTCAATCCTACGCCGCTCAAGTTCAGGCTATGCGCGATCGGTTCGGTGAGTTGCAGGGCTTGATTGAGAAAGAAGATTTCATTTTCACAAGAAATTTCATTCATGGACCGCTAGGTGACTTGCGTAATCGGATGGCCTTCATTGCTCAAGATCTCTATCCTGAACCTCGCGAACAGGCAAAAGCTGCGACCAAGGACTTGGCAAATGCGCTCAGTGCAATTGACAAAGCCTCGATCGACAAAGACTATAAAGCCGCTGCTAAAGCCTATACCAATCTGAACAAGGCGATGGACACCTTCTTCTCCGTCTTGCCCAAGGGTTAGATTGTTCTAGGATCCTGTTGCAGGATAAACCATTGTTTTGATCGAAAGCGCCACTCAATTCGGGTGGCGTTTTTGGTGAGTCGGGGATTTGAACCGTTTGAATCTGAGGTTGTGATGCGGGTTTTGATTGTGGGGAGTGGGGTGGTAGGGGCGACGATCGCCTACGAACTATCGGAGAATGATGCGTTCGAGATCACGGTCGTCGATGCCCAACCGGGACCTGTTGTTGCGGATGCGGCGGTCTGTGCAACCTCAACCGAGGCGGCATTGGGGGTGCTGATGGCGGCGATCGCCAAAAAAGAAAAAGGTCGCAATCTCAAGATGCGGTTGGCGGGTGTGGATTGGTACGATCGGGTGATTCCAGATTTGATCGAATCCACGGGATTAGAGATTCCCTACAACCGTCAGGGGATCTTGATGTTGCAGTACCAGAGCGATCGCTTCGAGGCTGATCGGCGCTTGTGGGAAAGTCTCGCCAAGGTGCGTCCGAGTCAAAACCGTCGCTTAGAAATCTGGTACCCGAACCAAATTCGATCGGTCTGTCCACAGATTGCGATGCCAGGTAGTCGAGTCTGGGGTGCGGTGTATTCCCCGGACGATCGGCAAGTGCATCCCGCGAAACTGACTCAGGCGCTAGTCCAATCCGCTCAGGAGCGGGGCGTCAAGTTTGAATTTGGGACTCAGGTTTTGGGGCTGGTCGGGGGGAAGAATCCCGGAGTACAGACGGCGGCGGGTGGAATTAAAGCCGATGTCGTCGTGGTTTCAGCGGGTTTAGGTTCGGCGGCTATGGCTCAGACGATCGCCAAGGCAGGCGCAAAGCCCGGATTGGATTTAAAATTGCGTCCGGTGCTGGGGCAGGCGATTCAGGTGAGAATGGCGGAACCGATCGGGACGATGGGCTTTCAGCCTGTGATTACGGGAAATGACATTCATTTGGTGCCTGTGAATCAGGATCCAGAGAATTTGGATTACTGGGTGGGGGCGACGGTAGAGTTTGGTCCTGAAGCCTCGACTGCCGATTTGGTCCCGGATTCCAGCGCATTTGAATCGCTGTGGACCCAAGCCTGTGAGATGATTCCCGCGTTAAAATCGGCGACAAAGGTGCGGCAATGGAATGGTGTGCGGCCTCGTCCGATCGATCGTCCGGCTCCTGTGATTGAATGGGCAGCGGAGAACTCAAAGATTTTGCTCGCGACGGGGCATTATCGTAATGGGGTACTGCTGGCTCCTGCGACGGCGATCGAAGTGCGATCGAGGTTAGAGGCGATCGGTTTTTAATTCTAGAGGGAACGTTTCGTGGCTCATACGGTGAAAGATCTTGGTTCAGAGATTTTGTTGTTTGAAAATTTAGTGGAACCGGAGACCTGCGACCACTTGATGGAGGTGGCGGAGTTTTGCCAGTTTGAATCGGCCACTATTTTGATCGGGTCGGTGGATACCAGCATTCGCAACAGCGGGATTTTGACCTTCGATCGGCGCAATGCCATCCAAAAGGCCGCCAACCAACTCCTCGCCACCAAAATCACCGTCATCCAAGAAACCCTCGCCAAGACCTATGGCGTTCAGTTCCCCCAAGCAGAACCTTGCTCCATCCTGCGCTACTCCCCGAGTCAGCAGTACAAGCGCCATGTGGATAATATTTTGTTAGGCAGTCGAATTCAGGAAGTGGAGCAGGGTGTTCCCACCCGAGATGTCAGCATTGTTGGCTATCTCAACGATGACTTTGAAGGGGGCGAAACCTTTTTCGATCGTCAAGGCATTAAAGTGAAACCGAAAAAAGGCAGCGCGATCGTCTTTCCTTCGTACTACACCCATCCCCATCAATCCATGATTGTCCGATCGGGCCGTAAATATTCCTGGACGAGTTGGCTGTATCACTAGGTTTTGCTAGAGCTTTCTTTACCATCTGTAACGTTTAGAGGGGTTTTGCAGAGTGGGTTTCGATCGTCGTCGCGCGTTGCGGTAAGGTGGGGAGAGTCGTTTGAAAACAGCTTTAATTTCAGATCTCCTAACCTATGTCGCGCACTATTCGTATTGCTTCCCGCAAAAGTCAACTCGCCCTCGTACAGACCCATTGGGTCCGAGACGAATTGCAAAAAGCCTTTCCCGAAATCACGTTTGAAATTGAATCCATGAGCACCCAGGGCGACAAAATCCTGGATGCGCCGCTGTCTAAAATTGGCGACAAGGGGCTGTTCACGAAAGAGCTTGAAGTCCAGATGCTGGACGGACGGGCGGATTTTGCGGTTCACTCGTTGAAAGATTTGCCGAC
>JAAFJU010000038.1 GCA_013298165.1 Synechococcales cyanobacterium bin31.maxbin.ball.101
TGCAAGACGATCTTGCTCTTAAATTCTGCGGTGTATTGACGACGTTTTCCACTCATGATGTTGTCCCTCCCTTGGAACAAGAATACTACTCTTAGTATCCTGTCCGAAAGTTGGGGGTCACTTCAATCTTCTTTTGGTCGTTGTAGAGATCCCCACGCAATAATGCCACGGCTTTTTCCCGTTTTCCCTGACGGACCCACTCAAATGACTGAGACTCCATTTCGACCAGCTTCAGGTTGGCGGCATCGGTAATGCTGGTAATGCTTATGTCGTAGGCGTCAGGTGCGAGTTTAATGGATTCTTTGATGGCGGCATCGAGTTGCGGCTCGAATTTTTTATATCGCTCTTCCCAATGGGTTTCGCCCGTGGCTGCATTCATCTGGGCCGACATCGTGAGAACTTCGTCTAAATAAACGATCGTCCCCATGATTTTTTGAAGATGTAGATCGGAGACAATGACCCGATTGAAATTTTGATAGACATTCCAAGCATTTAATCCCAGTGGGAAAAACAGCATGAATGTCAGTAAAATAGTCAAAAAAACAGCAGAAACTGGACGATTTCTGAGTCTATTGACGATCGGGAATAGCATTTTAGACATAGAGCAAATTTCAAATTTGAGACTTCATAACCAGACCTAAACACAGGGTACAAGAATTGACGGTTTTTCCTATTGTTCCCTATTTAAATCTGAACGTGACAAGGCCATTGGATCTGCTTAATCCCATTCGCCCGATCGTTCTCCCAATTGCATCCAGTCAACACATTGCTGCATTGCCGATCGCATTTCCATCTGTGTTGCATGAAATCGCCGTCCATGTCCTGGCAAGATCCATTCGAAATCATAGGCTTGCAATCGTTTCATGGATTCGATTTGGATTTCCCAGGAGTACCAGCAGGCTTCCTTAAAGCCGACTAAATGCCCTTGGCGCTTGGAATAGGCAAGGTGATCCCCGCTGAACAGGTATTGATGTTGATAGAGCAGGACGGTGTGACCTTGGGTATGTCCGGGGACGGTGAGGATTAGTAAATCATCTGCCAATTGAAATGGATCTGAGCCGACGAGTTTTTGCTCAATGGCTTGCGTGCCACTATTGACTTCATCTGCATGTAAAATTCGATCGCACCCGAACCGATCGTACCACTGCGCATGGTCGGCTACATCATCCCGATGGGTTAAGTACAGCCATTTTACGCCCCCCAAGGCATCAATTTGTTTGGCTAGGGGTGCGGAGAATCGCGGAGAATCTACTAAGACATTTCCGTCTGGACGCACAATCAAATAACTCGCGGCTCCGAAGGAACTTTCGGCATGGTAGCCACAGTGATAGATATTCTCATCCACCAAAATCGGAAAGGTTTCCTGGACGGCTTTAATGGTTTTTGGCGGAGAGAGGGTGCCGATCGATGCGGTTGGGCAGGAGAGTAATGCCTGTAATGCCCGAGTGGTAGCGGTTTCGGAGGCTGGCTGGTGGATGACGGCGGATTGACCGTTGAGCCGATCGAAGGTTTCTGGGGCCATCCAGCGGCAGGTGTCACAGTCAATACAGGTGCGATCGACGTAAAATTCGCCTGCGGTATTTTCGTCCCGACGTTGATTGATATGAGCCACACCAAAACCCTCGATCAATTGCTTTTCTAGCTCAATTTAAGTCAAATATTATGTTTATTAGCCAAATATTGTTTTTGTTAATCAAATATTATATTTATTAATCAAATTGAGATCATGAATTGCGCCACCGCCTCTGCAACTCGGATCCCATCAATCCCCGCTGACAAAATGCCGCCCGCATATCCAGCGCCTTCTCCCGCTGGGAAAAGCCCCACGGTATTCAGGCTTTGAAACTGGTCATTGCGCTTAATCCGAATGGGTGAGGAGGTTCTGGTTTCAACGCCCGTCAGCACCGCATCCTCCATGGCAAACCCTCGAATCTGCCGATCGAACGCCGGAATCGCCTCTCGCAGCGCCTCGATCGCAAACCCCGGCAAACAGTCACTCAAATCCCCCAATCGCACCCCCGGCTTATAACTCGGCACCACTGACCCAAACGCTGTCGAAGCTTTTCCTGCCAAAAAATCTCCCACTAACTGTCCCGGAGCCTCATAGCTCCCACCTCCCCGTTCAAAGGCCCGCACTTCTAATTCCCGCTGCAAAGCCATTCCAGCCAGCGGACTTCCGGGATAATCTTCTGGCGTAATTCCGACGACGATCGCACTATTGGCATTCGACTCATCCCGCGCATACTCACTCATGCCATTTGTGACCAAACGTCCCGGCTCAGAAGCCGCCGCCACCACCTTGCCCCCTGGACACATACAGAAACTATAAACCGCCCGCCCATTCTCACAGTGATGCACCAACTTATAATCCGCCGCCCCGAGCAGTTCATGACCCGCCTGTGGACCAAACCGACAATCATCAATCAATCCCTGGGGATGCTCTACTCGAAACCCGATCGCAAAGGGTTTCGCTTCTACAAAGACGCCCCGATCGTACAGCATCTCAAAGGTATCTCTGGCACTATGCCCCACCGCCAACACCACACAGCGCGCCGCCAAAAACTCCCCATTCGCCAACTGCACGCCTCGCATTTGTCCTTGGCCTGAGTTGTCACGATCGATGTCCACATCCACCACCCGCGACTCAAACCGAACTTCTCCGCCCAAACGCAAAATCTCCTCTCGCATCCGCTGCACAATCTTCACCAATCGATAGGTGCCAATATGGGGTTTATTCACGTATAAAATCTCATCACTCGCCCCCGCCGCCACCAACTCCTCCAACACCTTCCGGCCATAATGCTGCGGATCGCCCACGCGACTATAGAGTTTCCCATCCGAAAACGTCCCCGCCCCGCCTTCTCCAAACTGCGCATTCGACTCTGGATTCAATCGACCCTTCACCCAAAACCCAAAGGTATCCACACTCCGATCGCGCACCGCTTTTCCGCGTTCCAACACGATCGGACGTAGTCCCATCTGCGCCAACAACAACGCCGCAAACATCCCACAGGGACCCATCCCAATGACCACAGGCCGTTCCGCGATCGGCTCCGTCAAACTCACCACAGGCTTATAGCGCATATCCGGCGCTTCAAAAATCTGCGAGTTTTTCTTAAACCGTTTCAGCAAAGACTTTTCATTCTTAACGGCCACATCTACGACATAAACGAGAACGATCGCGCCTCGTTTCCGCGCATCATAGCTGCGCTTAAAAACCACCATCTCCAACAGATCCCCATCCCCAATCTGCAACCGTCGCAAAACCGCCGATCGCAACTCCCCCTCCGCATGGTCTAGCGGCAACTTGATCTCAGTAAGTCTCAACATAGCCCTAAACAAAACCTAAAAAACAAAACCCACCCCAACCACCCCCGTAAGATGCGTTAAGCGAAGCAACGCATCTTTTACCAACCACTCCTCCCATCACCCGCATCTCTCCGATCGCCCCCACCCCCCAGGGCGCGGAAAGCGCGCCCCTATACCCCTGCCGTCTCCAACATCAACTTCGATCGCTTCAACACCTCCGGAATCTCGATCGGATACTTCCCATCAAAACAAGCCGAACAAAAATGTCCCGTATCCTGATGCGTCGTCTCCAACATCCCCATCAACGACAAATACCCCAACGAATCCGCCCCAATCTGCTTCCCAATCTCCTCCACCGTCTTCGTCGCCCCGATCAAATGATCCTGACTATCCGTATCAATCCCATAAAAACAAGGATGCGTCACCGGAGGCGAAGAAATCCGCATATGCACCTCCGTCGCCCCCGCATCCCTCAACGCCTTCACAATCTTCCGACTCGTCGTCCCCCGCACAATAGAATCATCCACAATAATCACCCGCTTCCCCTTCAACACATCCTTCAACGGATTCAACTTCATCCTTATCCCAGCTTCGCGCATCGACTGCGTCGGCTGAATAAACGTCCGTCCCACATAGCGATTTTTAATCAACCCCTCCGCATAGGGAATCCCCGACTCCTGCGAAAACCCGATCGCCGCAGGCACCCCCGAATCTGGCACCGCAATCACAATATCCGCATCCACCGTAGACTCCCGCGCCAACTGCCGCCCAATCCGCATCCGATAGGTATACAACGTCTCATCATTCACCAAACTATCCGGACGCGCAAAATAGATCATCTCAAAAATGCACAACTTCCGATCGAGCGTCCCCGTCCACCGCAGCGACGTAATCCCCTCCGCCGTAATACAAACCAACTCACCCGGCTCCACCTCCCGGACATAACTCGCCCCAATAATATCCAACCCACAGGTCTCCGACGCCAACACATAGCGCATCGGCTCCAAATTCGACTCCCTCGGCAACACCCCAATCACCAACGGGCGCACCCCACTCGAATCCCGCGTCCCATACAGCGCCCCCGGCGTCCCAATCACCAGACTAAACGCCCCGATCGCCCGCTTACAAGCCATCACGATCGCCTCCGTCCAATCCGCCCCGTCTTCTACGGCCTCCCCGATCGCCACCGCCACCATCTCCGAATCCGTCGTCGTCAACAGACTATGCTTCCGCGCCAACAGCTCAGCCTGCAATATCGCCGTATTAACCAAATTTCCATTATGGGCCAGCGCCAAGGGTCCCTTACTCGTCTTCACCACCGCAGGCTGGGCATTCACCACCCGACTCGAACCTGTTGTTGAATATCGGGTATGCCCCACCGCCATCGAACCCGGCAGCGTCGCCAAAATCGTGTCATTAAAAACCTGAGACACCAGGCCCATATCTTTATGTAAGTGGACATTGCCATCATCATCAAACGTCGCAATCCCCGCCGACTCCTGCCCCCGATGCTGCAGCGCAAACAGCCCAAAATATGCTAGCTTCGCCGTCTCCTTATCCCCCGGCGAAAACACCCCGAAAACCCCGCAGGCTTCCTCAGGCTTATCCGGGCGATCGTCCATAGCAGCGTCCAGAATGGAAAACTCACACAATTCTTCAGTCGGCAGCATAAAGAAAGTCCTAAGGATATCCAGTAAGAAAATCTCAGTATAGGGGTTAAGGATCTCCTAAAGATCCCCCGAATCAAGAGATTTTTTCAAACTTCTCTCCCGACATCTCGCCAACCGCCGCAAAATCTCCAACTCCTCCCCCTGATCAGACGGCTGATAAAACACCCGCCCCACCAGCGAATCCGGCAAATACTGCTGCTCCACCCAATGCCCTTCAAAATCATGGGGATTCACATATCCCACCCCATCCCCCAAGCCTTCCTGATCTCGACTTTTATCGCGCAACGGACCCGGCACCTCGTAGGACTGCTCCTGCTCCACCACCGCCAACGCCTCAAAAAAGCCCTTCACACTATTCGACTTCGCACAGGTCGCCAGATACAGCGCTGCCTGCGCCAACGGATAGCGTCCCTCCGGCATCCCGACCCGATCGAACGCCATCGCACAGCTATTCACCACCCCGATCGCCTGCGGCTGCGCCAACCCCACATCCTCCCCCGCAAAAATCAACATCCGCCGAAAAATGAATCTTGGATCCTCCCCTGCATAGACCATCTTGGCTAACCAATACATCGCTGCATCCGGATCACTTCCCCGCAAGCTTTTAATAAAAGCGCTAATTGTATCAAAATGTGCATCACCCTCCTTATCATAAAAAACAGCCCGCTGTTGAATCGACTCCTCCGCGATCGCCAACGTAATCCGAATCACCCCATCCTCATCTCGAACAGTGGTTAAAACCGACAACTCCAACGCATTTAACAATGCCCTTGCGTCACCATTTGCAATATTTGCCAAATGCTCCAACGCCTCGTCATCCAGCCTCACCGATCGTTTGCCATATCCCCGATCGCAATCCTTCAGAGCCATTTGTGCAATCCACTTCAAATCCTCTACTTCAAGTGGCTTGAGGAGAAACAACCGCGATCGGCTCACCAGCGCCTTATTCACCTCAAAATAAGGATTTTCCGTCGTCGCTCCGATCAATACCACCGTCCCATTTTCCACCCAAGGCAGCAGTGCATCCTGCTGCGACTTATTAAACCGATGCACCTCATCCACAAACAAAATCGTCTTTTGTTGAAATTGCCCGCGTCTATCCTGCGCCACCTGCACCGCATCTCGAATCGCCTGTACCCCCGACAGCACTGCATTAATCGAAATAAAATGTGCCCGCGTCGTATTTGCAATAATCCGAGCCAACGTCGTCTTCCCCGTCCCTGGCGGCCCATAAAACAATAAAGACGACAACTGATCTGCCTGAATCGCCCGTCTCAGCAAACGACCTTCCCCCACGATCGCCCCTTGTCCCACAAACTCCTCCAGCGATCGAGGCCGCATCCGATCGGCCAAAGGAGCCTCCGCCTCCACCAAAGTCTCACGATGATAATCAAACAAATCCATCATCCCACCCCCCCAAAACGAAGCCCCCGTCCACGTAGGATGGGTTAAGCGAAGCAACCCATGCGGACCATCCCCGCAATCAACGATCGATCGCCAAAAACGATCGATCGCAATCAATCAACCCAAAAACGATCGATCGCCCAAAAACGATCGATCGCCTAACAAACCTACAAACTAGCCGCCAACCGAGCCTCATCCTCCCTAGACACAACCCGCCCCTCATCCTCAAACCCAACGATCGTATCAAAATTCAAATACTGATACACCTCATCAGCCCCCTTACTCAACCGATCGCCCACGATCGCAATATACTCCTGCGGCGTCGGCAACTTCCCAAGCAGCGCACAAGCCGCCGCCAGTTCCGCAGACCCGAGGTATACCTGTGCCCCCTTACCCATCCGGTTATTGAAATTCCGGGTTGAAGTCGAGAACACCGTAGTATTGTCCTCAACACGAGCTTGGTTGCCCATGCAAAGCGAACAGCCGGGAACTTCCGTACGAGCTTTGACGCTTTCGAGGATGTCATAAATCCCTTCTTTACGCAGTTGCTCCGCGTCCATCCGCGTCGGCGGTGCGACCCATAGGCGAACCCCTTGCAGTTCCGGTTGTCCTTCTAAGACTTTCGCAGCGGCGCGGTAGTGACCAATATTCGTCATACAGGAGCCAATGAAGACTTCCTGAATTGGATCGCCCGCCACATCAGACAGCGTTTTGATATTGTCCGGATCATTGGGAGCCGCAACGATCGGTTCCGTAATCTGATTCAAATCAATCTCAATGATGTCGGCATATTCCGCATCCGGATCAGCCGTCATCAGCACCGGATTCGCCAACCATTCTTCCATTTTGCGAACGCGACGGAGAATGGTACGCGGATCGCCATAGCCACGGGCGACCATGTTTTTCAACAATGCAACGTTAGAGCGCAAATATTCACTAACGGTTTCAACGGAGAGAGCGATCGTAGAACCCGCCGCCGATCGTTCCGCCGTCGCATCCGTCAGTTCAAACGCTTGCTCTAGCTTCAAATCGGGCAAGCCTTCCATCTCAATGATGCGTCCCGAGAACACGTTAATTTTGTTCTCCTTCGACACCGTGAGTTTGCCTTGCTGGATGGCAACGTAAGGAATCGCATTCACGACATCGCGCAACGTAATTCCCGGCTGCAATTCACCTTTAAACCGCACCAACACCGACTCCGGCATATCCAACGGCATCGCCCCAAGCGCAGCAGCAAACGCTACCAAGCCAGAACCAGCCGGGAACGAAATCCCCAACGGGAATCGCGTATGGGAATCGCCACCTGTGCCAACGGTATCGGGCAAGAGCATCCGATTCAACCAAGAGTGAATAATGCCATCACCGGGACGCAATGAAACGCCACCGCGATTATTCATGAAATCGGGAAGTTCCGCATGGGTGGCGAGATCCACGGGTTTCGGATAAGCCGCTGTGTGGCAGAAACTTTGCATCACTAGATCCGCACTGAAGCCCAAGCAAGCGAGTTCCTTCAGCTCATCCCGCGTCATCGGTCCAGTCGTATCTTGCGAACCCACGGTCGTAATGTGCGGTTCGCAGGAAATCCCCGGACGCACGCCCGCCACCCCGCAAGCTTTCCCAACCATCTTCTGCGCCAGCGTGAAGCCTTTGCCACCCGCCGCCTGGACCTGCGGACGCACAAACAGGTCACTAATGGGCAACCCGATCGCAGCCCGCGCCTTATCCGTCAACGTCCGCCCAATCAACAACGGAATCCGTCCACCTGCGCGCACTTCATCCAAAATCGTTTCAGGCTTCAACATAAACGTTGTCACCACTTCACCGCTAGTGTTGGTAATAACACCTTCATAGGGATAGATGATAATGACATCGCCAGTGTTCATCTTCGCGACATCACATTCGATCGGCAACGCCCCCGAATCCTCTGCCGTATTAAAGAAAATCGGTGCAATCTTAGAGCCTAAAACAAACCCACCCGATCGCTTATTCGGCACAAACGGAATGTCATTCCCCATATGCCACAACACCGAATTAATCGCCGACTTCCGCGAAGACCCCGTCCCCACAACATCCCCGACATAAGCCACCGGATGCCCCTTCTTCTTCAACTCAGTCAACACTTCTAGCGAACCCGGCAACCGCGTCTCCAACATCGCCATGGCGTGCAACGGAATATCTGGGCGAGTCGTCGCATGGGTTGCAGGCGACAGGTCATCGGTATTGGTTTCACCGGGAACCTTGAACACCGTCACGGTAATCGATTCTGCTAATGTGGGTCGATCGGTAAACCACTTGGCATCCGCCCAAGCCTGCATCACCGTCTTCGCATTGGCATTCCCCGCCTCCGCCAACTCATTCACATCATTAAACGCATCATAAACCAACAACGTTTTGCACAATGCTGTGGTAGCTGCTGTTGCGATCGCCCCATCACTCACCTGCATCAACTCAATCAAGGCGCTCACATTGTAGCCCCCCATCATCGTCCCCAGCAGTTCCACCGCATAAACAGGCGTCACCAACGGACTCGTCGCACTACCTTTTGCAATCGCACTCAAGAACCCCGCCTTCACATACGCCGCCTGATCCACCCCCGGCGGAATCCGATCGCGCAGCAGCTCCACCAAAAATTCTTCTTCCCCATCGGGCGGGACTTTCAACAGTTCACACAGGTCAGCCGTTTGCTCGGCAGACAGCGGTAACGGGGGCACACCTTGGGCGGCGCGATCGGCAACATGCACACGATAAGCTTCTAGCATCAGGGCTTTCTCTCGGGAGGATTATAGGAAATTTTTTCATTGTACCGCGAGATGGACGATTCCCATTCTGGGAGGCTCTGCCAACGGACGATCGGGCTAATGGAATGTTATGTTGAGAAAAACGATCGGACCTCTAGCTCATGCCTAATCGATGAAATACAGTATTTTGATTCAATGGTCTGAAATCGATCGGGTTTATGTGGTGACACTTCCGGAATGGGGAGATCACGCCCATACTCATGGAGAAACCTACGAAGAAGCCTTGATGAATGCCCAGGAAGTTCTAGACGACCTCATCTATGGTTATACGTCGATCGGAAAACCACTACCGACTCCACGAATTCTACAGGCAGCATGATTTGGATCAGATGAGGTCGTCCTCCCGTTGTGCCTACTATGGCCTAGTGCGGAGGGAGGAGAGCACATTTTCCCATTCGAGGTTTCCGGGTGTCCAGTAATCACCCCCTAGTGCTGAACACAAATGATGAATAATCTGTTCACTTCGCTTATTGAGAATTCGGACCTGCTCCACAAAGTATTGACGATCACAAAAAATCTGGATTTGCTTCCCAATATCACCTAAGCTGCCTTCTCGAAAGAATAATTGGTTGGAAACTGCATAAATCTCTAAATCCCAACCTTGATCTGCATCAATAAACAAATATCCATCTTTGGCTGCACTCACCGCCTCCAAAAAATCTTTTGTTTCTCTCCAAGTATCGTGCCAAGGAAAAGGAATAGCTACATCTTGATGTGAATATATTACGGGACTCATCCAAAAATAGCTCTTACTCATCTCACATTGATACTTCTTACTCAGACGGAAGACATCGACATAGTACTTCACTAGCTCGTCAATATTGGATTCTAAAATATGCGTGAGGATTAAGCCTTTTTCTGGGTGAAGCTGAGGTTGATACAATGGTTCACGTAATTCCTCCCATTCCTGCTTAGAACCATTGTGCGGACCATAATAAAAGGAATCTGAGATGCTAAAACCAACCTCAACTACAATTTCCTCTATTAACTTAGCGGATTCTATCCAGGCTGGATTTTTCATAATTCAACGATTGAATCAGGTTCTTTTGACTAAAAATCTAGATATATATTCTCCCTCAAGTGGCGTAAAGTTCCAACAATTTGACTCAATCGCTCAATTACCATCACCGCCCCGTAGTATTCTCCAAGATCGATCGCCCAATTCAACCCTCATCCGGCACCAAAGGTTCCAACTGTGCCAATAGCCGAGGCCACTCCACCATTACGATCGACGATAATCCGGTCTTACTGAACCTGGCATCAGAGGAGCGGACCATCGATCGCCCCCCTAACTAACCTGCTGCAAAAGTATGGCATTAATCACAGCTTGATAAGCAATTCCTTGTTTTTCAGCTTCTGCCTTTGCCCAACTTAAAACTTTAGGATGTAACTGTAGCACCACAGACTCATAGCTTTCCTCGGGTTGAGCAACGATCGTCCGATCGCGCAGCTTTACCCCTAACTGCTGTTCGATCGCAGCCTTAAACCGTTGATGTTCTTCCGGTGTAACCTGTCGTGAACGATCGAAGGGAAATTCAGTTTCCTGACTCATAACGTCTAATCTCCTTTTGGGTAGCGGGTCTAGCGCTGATGATTCTGATTTCGTCCTCACGCATCGTAAAAACAACGACAAGGACCGCCCCTTCTTCTGTTTCTCCGATTGCCCATTCGCGTTCTTCTCCATAGGAATGTTCTGGATCAGTCGCAAATCGTAAATTGGGATCAGCAAAAATGGTAATGGCTTCCTCAAAGGTAATTTGATGTTTCCACCAATTCGATCGAGCCTTGTTTGGATCCCATTCAAAGGGCATGTTGGTCAGGAGCGTAGTAAGTTTAGCTTCCTAATTCTAACGTATCAGCCCGAGTTGCTCAATCATCACGATCACCATTCTATAAAATGGGCAATTCTCGTTCCGGGAGGTTGGCCAACGGACGATCGATCGGTTTTGGAATACGTTAAACTAGAAAGACATCTGTAGCTGTAAAGTCTGGAGTTGCTGGTTATGGTGATCGGATTGCCGCCTGAGTTGGAAACATTAGTGCAAAGCCAGGTTGAGAATGGAAATTATGAGAGTGCGATCGATGTCCTCTTTGCGGGCATGAATCTTTTGGTTCAACAACAGGAAGCGGTGGGTGATGAAGTGTCTCAGGCTAAATTACGCCAGGAAGTGCTGATCGGTTGGGAAGCCTCACAGCGTGGTGAGGTAGTAGATGGTCCGACGGCGATGAATCAGATTTTAGAAGATCTACGATCGCGCTATGCTGCTGGGCAACCAATTGTTTGCTGAGATACCGACTGATGAATAGGCGATCGTCCTCCCGTTGTGGAGGCGGTGGGGTTGGCGGGGGAGGGGCGATCGGCTATTTGTCATTGACAAACCTGATCGCCTCTGCGATCTTCGGCTCTATCTCTCCTAACATAATTGGCAAATCAATAGTTTGCCCATGATGAAATGCAATGACCGCATGAATGAAATCTTGTGTTCCTTTGACATCACCTGAAACATAGGTCAAAATCTGCCATAGATTACGATCGAAATTGACAGTTTCAATACCATGATAATCTTCCACAGATGCCGAAAATTGGAATATCTTCGTACCAATTAAAAGACTCAGAATAGCAATAGAGGATTGATCTGAGGCACCTTCAACTTTTTCAACAGAGACCATCATTTTGACTCGATCGCTCAATCACTAGCTCATCCGGTATTCTTCAGCTTCGATCGTAAATCAAGCTGCGTAAAGTTCCAACGATCGCGGCACAGGCAAAACCTTACCGGATTCTTGATAAGACTCAATCAGCAGTTCGAGAACTTCCTCAGCCATTTCCGCTGCCTCTCCATAGGTCGATCCATGGGTTCGAGCGTAAGGACCAAACTCAGGCAAACTCGCAATATATTTTTGATCTTCATCAGACCATTGAATCAAAATGCTGTAAGGATATTTCATCAGTCATCACCTCGCTCTTTTGCTTTCTCAAGTTCAATCAACGCATCACGGACTTCACGTTCTTGATACCGATCGGCATCATCACCATCCTTTCCAGAAATCACAACTAAATTAGCCAAGAGCGGATGCTCCCACATCGTATGACTTCCCTTCCCGCGCTTTTTGAGCAACACGAAACCCGCTTTCTGAAGTTTAGACTTCAATTCTCGAATTTTCTGCGGCATCTAGATATCGATCCTCAACCTAAATCTAGCTCATACCCAAGTTTAACCCATCCGTCGAAAACCTTCTACCGTGTCGATCGCCCAATTCAGTCCTTATCCGGCACCAACAGCTCCAATTGGGCGATCTTTACCCCGCTACGCTAAACTAGAGCAGGAACCGTTCATCTCCACTCGGTCTTGACGATGCAATATCAAGTCTTTGTCCAAAACCCCGCCGATCGCACCTTCACCGCCTCCGTCGTTGGATTGCTGAACGTAAGTACCCACGGCGTCACTGAACAAGAAGCCATCGATAAGCTCAAAGAAATTCTAGAGGCACAGTTTACGCAGGCAAAGTTTGTCACGATCGATGTTGGCACCTCACAAGTGTCCACTACTTCAAGCCAATTCCCTGCGGGAGTCTTTAAAAACGATCCCACCTTTGAGGATTGGATGGAAAAGATGGCGGAGATTCGTCAAGCTGATAATGAAGTGGATAGGGTGTAGGCGATCGATATGTACGTTTATTCGATCGCGTAATCACTAAATCGTCTCAGACTTTTAGAATGCAGACCCAACACAATATCTGATGGCTTCACCCCCCATTCGAGAAGGTTCCTGCAACATATCGAGGATGCAGTTACGATATCGCCGATCGCTCCACCATTGCTCCAGACCGTCATCTACAGGTACTACAGTGGTTTGGGACTCCATTGTGTCACTTCCTCTAAATCAGCATGGACTATTGAACTTTATAATATCTAAGACGGCAGGTGTTACGAGGCGGGCTTCTCCCGATCGCGTTGTTACTGGTCATTATAGCTCATGGTTTGAGGTCAGATTTCGGGGAGGGGCGATCGTCTTTTTAATCATTCGAGTGAGTCCAGCATCCTGTTCCGAAGCGGCCAAATCATCCAAATCAAACCATTGGGCTGGGCTATCTTCGCTCTCCGGCGTCAATGGCTGAACCTCGCAAAGGCAGAGATATCGCACATCAAAATGCCAATGCTCTGGATAGCGGCCACCTGGAATCAAATGAACATCGATATCAAACAAACTTGCCTGCTCAAAATCAAGCTGCAAGCCCAACTCTTCTTGGGCTTCTCGTAATGCGGCAACTTTTAAATTGGGTTCATCTAATTCCGCATGACCACCGGGCTGTAACCAACGCTTGAGTTTACGATGAAAAATCATCGCCACCTGTCGGCGCACCGGATCAACAATCCAAACGCTTCCCGTTGCATGTCCAGGGTCAAACCGATCGGCATCTAATGGATCGGGACTGGTCTTGATTAAATCAATCAGTTTTTGCTGATGTTGTGCTTCCAGTTCATCATAAGCTTGGTAAAGCTGAAACTCTTGTAGCATTTCTACGATCGCCCGACTCGAATCCATAAGATGACCTTTTGAATCAATTTGAAGATTTATCTCAGCGACTCATCACACAAACACCATATCATCTGGCGCTTTAGCAAAACATTCGATCGCGATCGCCCGTCCTTTTCCGAGCGACACCGCGCCATAAACCTCATCCCGATCCACGGAATGTGCCAAAACTTCTCCGGCGATCGGCTTCAGATTGCGATCGACTTCTGTGTAAGCAATCAGCACCCATTCGCCCTCAAAGCGTCGCTCAATTTCCTCAAAGCTCAGAATCTCAGTCATCATGATCAATCTCCATAAGCAAGATCTATATTTGATCCTAGCCGATCGTTGGCGAGTACGATCGACATTCTTCTCAGTTTGTGCCTGTCAAGGTGGCAGCAGTAATGATAATATTTTTAATAACACAGTTGGAAACGAGTATCAGTGATGGCATCGCAGTTTGAGTGGGATGACGACAAAGCCTATCGGAACTTCAGGAACCATGATGTGTCCTTTGAAGAAGCGGCAACTGTCTTCAACGATCGAAGCGCGATCACGCTTGCTGACACACTCCACTCTGAGGAAGAAGAACGTTATATTGATATTGGGATGTCCTCTCAAGGACGACCTCTTTTCGTAGTCTATACAGAACGAGGACAAAAGACTCGGATTATCAGCGCTCGCCCTTGTACCGCCAGAGAGGCAAAACTTTATGCTCGAATCTAATTCTCCTATCGACTCTGACGACGACCTAATGCCCGAGATTGATTTTAGTCAAATTCAGCCGGACAAACTCATTCGCGGAAAGCACTATCATGCCATTCAACAGCACGGTTATTCTGTCACTGTTCACCATGAAGATGGTACTTCGACCTATCGTGAGGTTTCACCGAAAGAAGTAGCAGAACAAATGCATCAGAGAGCACAATTCAAACAATCTCCTCAGTATTCGCTACAAAAAGCTTCCCAAACAGTCAGGATTCAACATAGGGATATTGTTGCCTTAATCGAAGATCTGCCCGAGCGGGGTCTTTCTGTAGGACAAGTGGGTACGATCGCCAAAATTCTAGCGACCGATCTCTACGAGGTGGATTTCAGCAATGACCAAGGCGAAACCTATGCAATGCTTCCGCTTCACCATCATCAATTGCTTCGTCTTAAGTACAGTCCCGATCGGCAATTGACGTAGATTTAAAATTTAATTGATTTGGGTTTTATTTGAAGGCCGATCGATAAGTTTTTATTGATTATTTTTTAAGCTACTTTGATTTGCATAAATTTTTTTAATTTAGAATCGATTTACTTGATTTGGGATTTAGGTTACTCGATCGGAGTTTCGGATATTGAGTTGGAAATCTAAAGTAGTTGTTTGGGAAAGTGAATTATGTATTTAATGACTTTACTAGAGCAATATTTAGAATAATTCTGTATACCAATTACTTTATCTTAACGATAGATATGACAGATTTACGTAATGTCAACTTAAGAGTTAGAGATGTTAGAAGACTAGTCAGCTACAAATACTCATTAATAAGATGGGATCGAGGATCTGAAGAAGAAAGTGAGTGGCAGTTTGCTTCGTTAGAAAGTGAAGACAAAAAAGAACAATTAACGTTACTGCTAGAGAGTAAAGAGATTTTGTCATCCTGTGAGGCTTTACTAGTGGAATCGAGTTGGTCTAAACTTCGAAGAATAACCTGGGGAGATATTTTATCAAGTCCAGAACATTATTTTGGTAAAAGTGATTTTCAGCTCTATTGTATTGATCTGGTTTGGGTATTAGAATATAAGTCATTACAGGTCTTTCGATTCGGCAGAATCTCTCCAAATTGAACTTGAATAATCATATTTTCTGAAAAAACTCATGACGCAGCCATTCTATTGGCAATCTTTCATTGAATCTGAAGGGCTTGTCGGAAAGCTTACTACTATTCCGGAAGAAGAAGATCTGTCGAGACTTGGTGCTGATATTTGTTGGTTCGATGATGAAAATTCTCGTTTGGAGCAAGAAGATTTTTATCCTGGCATTACAGTCTCGAATGATGGATTTATTCCAGTTGGTGGTTGCAATATTGGCAGCGGAGATCCATATTTCATCTGCGAGAAAGATGGTGCCGATGGCCCGCTCTATCGTATTTACCATGACGCAGTGCGCGAAGATGGGTATTGTAGAGAAGATGCTGTAGCGATCGTCCTTCAGAATTATCGGTCAATTTTGAAATTCAAAGAATGAGCCATTAGTGAATCCTATTGATGATTCATTCTAGTGCCCCCGAAATATTCAATGCTAATCGCATGAGACCCCATAACGCTGTTGCATTTTCTCGCGGATCGTATCCATTGCTTTATCGAGATCAATTAGCTCACCTCTCGCCACAGAATCAATTCCGCGCTGTGCGTCCTGACGCAATTCCTCCAGACGCCCTTGATAGAGGTCCTCTTTTTCCCATAACGATCGCACACCTTCCACTAAGACCTCTTCGATCGAATGATATTTACCGCTCTCAATCTGCTGTTGTGCAAATTTTGCTAACTCAGGTGGCAACGCGATCGGCATAAGAATCAACTCCAAACTTTATCGCTACAGATCTACTATCAGTTTACCCTGTTCAAGCAATGACGATCGACTCGCATCACCCCCTCATAAAATCGTCCTAAAAATCTAGCTCACAAATGCAGTAAAATCACGATCGGTAAACCCTACGGACGTGTGTTGACGCGATCGATTGGCATGGCTAACGCGGTGATTATTGGACTGGGGAAATCGGGGAACGCAGCGGCGAAACTCCTGAAGCATCAAGGCTGGGATGTGACGATTAGCGATCGGAATGCCGCCGAAACGCTCAAGCCCCAAGCGGAAGAACTCCGAGCAGAAGGCATCACCGTCCTGCTGGGCGACAATTTTGATCCCGAAGCCACAAAGCCCGACCTGTTGCTCGTCAGTCCCGGTGTGCCCTGGGATGTCCCGAGTTTGACCAAAGCGCGAAGTCTGGGCGTCGTGACGATCGGCGAAATGGAACTGGCATGGCGTAACCTCCGCAACATTCCCTGGATCGCCATCACCGGGACCAACGGCAAAACCACCACCACCGCCCTCACCGCCGCCATCTTTGAAGCCGCTGGCCATCATGCGCCTGCCTTTGGAAATATTGGGTATGCCGCTTGTGAAGTGGCGCTGTTGCATCAGACGAAACCGATCGAGTTTGCGATCGCTGAACTCAGCAGCTATCAGATTGAAAGTTCACCCACCTTGACGCCGAAGATTGCCCTTTGGACCACCTTTACGCCCGATCATTTGGCCCGTCACAAAACCATGACGAACTACTTTGAAATGAAGGCAAGATTATTGGCCCGATCGGATATTCAAATTTTCAATGGTGACGATCCCGAATTGCGAAAACTCGGTCAAGCTCAGGGTTTTCCGGTGAATCCAACGGCTTGCTGGACGAGTGTTACAGGGAAAGCGAATCTGATTGGCAGTCCTGAAACAGGCATTTGGATTGACGACGGGCAGATCGTGTTTCAAGGTGAAACGGTGATGGCCGCGAATACTTTGAAAATGCCGGGGGAACACAATTTACAAAACCTGCTGATGGCCGTTGCTGCTGCTAAATTTGCGGGGATCAAAAATAGCGCGATCGTCCAAGCGATTCAAAACTTTGGGGGCGTTGAGCATCGATTGGAATATGTCTTGACTTGGAACGGCATTGATTTTATCAATGACAGTAAAGCGACCAATTATGATGCTGCCGTCGTGGGTTTGAGATCTGTTAAATCGCCCGCGATCTTAATTGCAGGTGGCGAACCCAAGGAAGGGGACGATCGGGAATGGCTCGACATGATTAAAAGCAAAGCCGCCGCTGTTTTATTAATCGGGAACGCCGCCCAACAGTTTGCCGATCGGCTCACCAGCGTCGGCTATCCCCACAGCGAAATCGTCGAAACCATGGAAAACGCCGTCAGACGATCGGGCGAACTTGCGCAGCAGCAGGGTGCAAAAGACGTGTTGCTCTCTCCAGCATGTGCCAGTTTTGACCAGTATCGTAGCTTTGAACACCGAGGCGATGACTTCCGATCGCACTGTCAAGCCATGTTTGGAGAGAAAAAATAATCGAGACCATCGGGAAAAAGTAATTTGACAAAATGACCGATCTTGTGGAAAGGTCAGAAACAATTGCACGTTCTAGAGGGAAATCCCTCTTAGCGTTGCTTTCAATCTCAATGCTCCGTCGCAACTCTTAAGAAAATCTGGGTAGATTGAAGCCAAACCCACAAACGGCCTATATAAGGTACAAATTAGAGAAGTACTTCGAACAACCTTTTCCCTGTCCACCCACCCGCCCCCGCTAGACCTCTCATGTCCACCCTTGTCATCGTCGAATCTCCTACCAAAGCTAAAACCATCCGAAACTACCTTCCAGCAGGGTTTCGGGTCGAAGCTTCCATGGGTCACATCCGGGACTTACCTCAGTCCACCTCAGATGTCCCGAAAGAAATTACCGACAAGCGGGTTCGTGAACTAGGCGTCGATGTCTATGGGGACTTTGACCCGATTTATCTAATTCCTGACGACAAGAAAAAAGTCGTCAAAATGCTGAAGGATGCGCTGAAAGAGGCTGACGAACTGCTTCTGGCGACGGACGAAGATCGCGAAGGCGAGAGCATTTCCTGGCATTTGCTACAGGTTCTGAAACCCAAAGTGCCCGTCAAGCGCATGGTGTTTCACGAGATTACCCAAGAAGCGATCCAGGCGGCGATCCTCGACTGCCGCGATGTGGATGATAAAGTCGTACGCGCTCAGGAAACTCGACGAATCCTCGATCGGCTCGTGGGTTACACCCTGTCTCCCCTGCTGTGGAAAAAAATTGCCTACGGACTCTCCGCAGGTCGGGTGCAGTCAGTAGCTGTCAAAGTTTTGGTCCGTCGAGAACGCGATCGGCAAGCCTTCAAACGGGGTTCTTACTGGGATCTCAAAGCCTTACTGGGCGTGACAGAAGGCACAGGCAAAACCGCGAAATTGATCCAGTTCGAAGCCAAAATGATGACCTTAGCGGGTCAAAAGTTGGCTACGGGAGCTGACTTCGACGAAAACACCGGACAGGTGGCTGAGGGTCGCAAGGTCGTGTTGCTCAACGAGGAGCAAGCCCGTGCCCTGCAGGCGCGCCTCGATGGCAAGCCCTGGACGGTGACAGACGTAGAAGAGCGTCCCGTCACCCGCAAGCCCTCTCCGCCCTTCACGACCTCCACCCTACAGCAGGAATCCAACCGGAAAATTGGTCTGTCCGCCCGCGACACCATGCGGACCGCCCAGAGTTTGTACGAAAACGGCTATATCACCTATATGCGAACGGACTCCGTGCATCTGTCGCAGCAGGCGATCGAAGCCGCCCGTGAATGCGTCGAAGCCATGTATGGCGCAGACTACCTCAGTCCGCAACCTCGCCAGTACACCACCAAAGCCAAAGGTGCTCAGGAAGCCCACGAGGCCATTCGTCCCGCAGGCAGCACCTTCCGCACGCCCCAGCAGACGGGACTCTCAGGTCGTGAGTTTCAGCTTTACGACTTGATCTGGAAACGCACCGTCGCCACCCAAATGGCCGAAGCGCGTCAAACCCAGATTGCGGTGATTATTCAAGTGGAAGATGCAGGCTTCCGTGCCTCGGGGAAACGGATTGACTTCCCTGGATTTTTCCGGGCGTACGTCGAAGGATCGGACGATCCCGATGCGGCGATCGACAACCAAGAAGTGATCCTGCCGACCTTAGCGAGCGGCGATCATCCCGCTTGCCAAACCCTCGATGCGATCGGCCATGAAACCCAGCCCCCCGCCCGATTCACCGAAGCCTCCCTGGTCAAAACCTTGGAAAGCGAAGGCATTGGTAGACCGAGTACCTACGCCAGCATCATTGGAACCATTATCGATCGGGGCTACGTCCAGCCTGCGGGCAACGCCCTTGTGCCCACTTTCACGGCTTTTGCTGTGACGACGCTTCTGGAAAACCACTTCCCTGATTTGGTCGATACCGGATTTACGTCGAAGATGGAGCGCACCCTGGATGAGATTTCCACGGGCGAAGTTGAATGGTTGCCGTACTTGAAAAACTTCTATTTGGGTGATTTGGGATTGGAGACCCAGGTTAAGGTGCGCGAAGGCGACATTGATCCCACTCAGGCGAAGACCGTTGAACTGGAAAATCTCGACGCCAAAATCCGCATTGGTAAGTATGGCGCTTATTTGGAAATCGAACGCGAAGGCGAAACGATCAAAGCCAATATTCCCAAGGGTTTGACGCCTGCGGATCTAGATCCCCAGCAGGTGGAGCAACTGCTACGCCAAAAACTAGAAGGCCCGGATAAACTCGGTATTCATCCCGAAACCGGGGAAGCGATCTTTGTCCTCAATGGCAACTATGGTCCCTACGTTCAACTCGGCGAGATTCCCGAAGATAGCAAAGTCAAACCCAAACGATCGTCTCTCCCCAAAGGAACCACACCCGAAAATATCACCCTTGAGCAAGCGATCGGATTGCTCACCTTGCCACGCACCTTGGGAATGCATCCGGAATCCGGCTGTAAAGTGCAAGCGAGTCTCGGACGTTTTGGTCCCTATGTCGTGCATGATCAAGGGAAAGTGGGCAAGGATTACCGATCGCTTAAGGGTGACGATGAACCTGTGACCATCACCCTAGAACGTGCGCTGGAATTGCTCGCTCAACCGAAGGCGGTGCGTGGGAAACGATCGGTCACGCCATTGCGCGAAATGGGTCCCCACCCTGAGGATGAGGAACCCGTGAATCTCTACGAGGGACCCTACGGTGTGTACATCAAACACGGTAAGGTCAATGCATCACTTCCAGAGGGCCAAACCCTGGAGACAGTGACGATGGAAATGGCCGTAGAAGCGCTGAATGCTAAAGCAGGAAGTGCGAAAAAAGGTGGTAAAAAAGCTGCTGCTAGCACTACTAAGAAGGCCGCTACTAAAACGACAACCAAGAAAACTACTACCAAAAAAGAAACGGCAGCGGTAACAGCAGAACCCGCTGAAGCGACGCCCAAAAAAGCTGCTACTAAAAAAGCAACGACTAAGACGACCACCAAAACCACAACTAAGACCAAAACCGCTGCGGCTAAAAAAGTGAGTGCAAAAACCAAAGCGACTGATTAGGTGATTTCTACAAAAAGCTTTACCTGTCAGAGGCTTCGAGTCTCCGTTCCAGACCGTGCCGGAATGAATTCGGCACTCTTAGTGCGAAGTCAGTTGAAACTGACTGAAGAACACTGAATCACTCTTTCAGTCTACTTACAGTAGACTTCGCCCTGAGAGCGCCAACTTCCAGTTCGGCGCGGATCTGGCAACGATCGACCAGATTGTTCCGGTAGAGGCTTTCTTAGAAATGACCTTAGTTGTCTGCGTTGGAAACAATCAACTAGTTAGGAATAAGGATTTAATAACACCCACAAATTCGCTCGGCGGGTGTTGTTAAATCCTCGTTCCTTAGCGCATCAGGTTGTGTTGGGGGCACGGCGGCTTAAATACTTAAACTCCCATTTTGTAAAAATAACGTCACCACCTGAGCCTCGATCGCCCGAGCCTCCGCCACTTGAACCCCCGTTCCAGGATTCACTGGAAACGCCGGAAAGCAGGACAGACTCACACTCACGCGCAAAGCCGATCCGATCGGCACTACAATGCTTGTCGCCTGCATCGTCACCGTTGCCAAGCTAGTTTCCTGCGGGCAAACGGTACAAACCCCCTGCACGATCGGCAGCACTTTCCCGATCGCCGTAACTTGAGATAAGACAACATGAAGATCAATCGATTTGGCATCACTGAAGAAACCTAACTCGATCGTTGGATTACCTTGAATAGAAACAGGACGAGTTAACACGTCAGTCGTGTAAGTCAGGACATCCGATCGATCGTCCACCGCACTGCGATCGATCGGACCTGCAGGCGAACTCGCATGACCTCCCACCGATGGCACAGGTCTCCAAGGATCATGAACAATCACATCAGGAACCTGCTCCCCCAGAATTAGGGACCGGGGGGCCTCTTCCAAATCTTGCTCCCCCAGAATTGGGGGCCGGGGGGCCTCTTCCTCCAATCCTCCACCTCGCATCGAAGCCAAACCCGTGATGACCAACTGCCAGTGCGATCGCTGTTTCCCAGACGGCCAAACCTGCTCCGTGACCCAACGGTTTGTCCCCATCTCAAACCAAGTCGCCGATCGATTTAGCGCCCCTTCCCCTTTCAACCAATAATCAAACCACCGAACCTGCGCCCGATCGCAATCACTCACTGCTTCTACACCGAAATCAACCTCCCCCGATCGGCGTCCCCAAGGTAAATGCGCCCAAGGTCCCACAATCAACGACTGCGGCAAATCAGACCGTTCCCGCATCGCTTCATACAATCGCAACGTCCCCCGCAAATAGGGATCAAACCACCCACCAATATGCAACATTGGCAAATGCGTAATTTGATCAATCCAATGGCTGGGAGATAACCGTTTCCAATACTCATCCTCGGACGATCGGCGAATCCAATCATGATAAAAAGAATCCGGTGCCAAGGTTTTCATCACATCTGGATAGGCTGGAAACTCACCTTGCAACGGTAGAGAACTCGCCGCAGACTTGAGTGTTTGAAATGCAGCATGATTGCCCGATCGTCTTGCTGTTTCTGCGGCCAATTGAATCGCCCATCCTAAATTTCCCTGTAAACAAAACACCCTATTTTCATAGGCCCAATCCTCATACAAATCATAGGCTAACATCGCCGGACAAATTGTTTTTAGCGGCTCAGGATTGGCTGCTGCCGCATACAGTTGGGTCATGCCCTGATAGGAAAATCCATACATGCCCACCAGCCCATTACTATGGGGTAAATTCGCCGCCCACCGTACCGCATCTGCTCCATCTTCAATCTCTGATTCAAACAACGCAAACTCGCCCTCCGACGTGCCCCGCCCCCGCACATCTTGAATCACCACAATGTAACCCTGGGCCGCATACCAACTGGGATGGGCATAGACCACGGTAGAAGCGATCGCCCGACCGTAGGGTTGGCGCATTAGTAGCACTGGAAACGTTTGACCGGGTTGAATTGAAGGGGGTAGATAGAGATCTGCCTCTAACTGTACGCCCGATCGACTGACCATCGAAATCACACTAGAAGTGGAGAAATAGTTTTGAGAAAAATGATGGATCACAGGATTTCTACCACTTAAAATAGGCTTCTCTTAGATAAAATCTGCTAAGTGGGTAAAGTTGGATAAATCCGTCTAATCTGACAAAATAAGCGTAAATTATATTGAGATCTGATTTTATTCATGAGAACTGGATATTTTTGGGTATGCTCTTAAGAATTGTGGCGCATGTGCCAAATTTCAGGATAACTCGATGAGACGACTTTATTTTTGGATACTAGGAACGATCGCCATGGGCATCGTTCTCTTGAGTGGTGGCTGCTTTGGTCCGGTGACATCCACTGCGGCCCCGTCGATCAGTCCGACCCCATCACAGAACAAGACCACACCTATCCTAAAACCGGGTCTCTCTAGCGACTATAAATTAGTCGATATTCAGACGATCGCGCCGGATATCCGCTTAGACATGCGCTACGCCACCGCGAACAACTTTTTAAAAACGCCCGTCTACCCTGCCGCACGCTGTCTCCTGCGTGCCCCGGTCGCCCAAGCCCTGAAGGCAGTCCAGGCCGATCTGCGCACCCAAGGATTAGGGTTAAAGCTCTATGACTGCTATCGCCCCCTTTCGGTCCAAAGCGCCATGTGGAAGATTCTCCCAGACAGCCGCTACGTCGCAAATCCCGCCAATGGATCTCGCCACAATCGCGGTGCAGCGGTGGATTTAACCCTAGTGGATGCCCAGGGTAAAGAATTAGAAATGCCAACGGAGTTCGATGACTTTACAGAGCTAGCAGGACGGGACTCCACGGCTATGAGTCCCGCCGCTCGGCGGAATGTGGACATTCTCACCGCTGCCATGGAGCGTCAAGGCTATACGTCGATCGTCACTGAATGGTGGCACTATGACGGACCCAATTGGCAACGCTTTGGAATCTTAAATAAATCCCTATAAATACAGCCTTCACAGCCCTAACTATGAGACGGTAAATCACGGTAAGAGTGACCGTCTCATTTTTATTAGGAGCCGTCATGGATGTGAAAGCTGCGATCGCCTTTAAAGCGGGACAACCCCTGTCGATCGAAACCGTCCAACTCGACGGACCTCGATCGGGCGAGGTTCTGGTCGAAATCAAAGCCACAGGCATCTGTCACACAGATGCCTACACGCTGTCGGGACTTGATCCTGAGGGACTGTTTCCTGTAATTTTGGGCCATGAAGGTGCGGGCATCGTCGTCGAAGTTGGACCCGATGTCAAATCGCTTAAAGCAGGCGACCACGTCATTCCGCTCTACATTCCCGAATGCCGTCAATGTGAATATTGCCTCAATCCCAAAACCAATCTCTGTCAGTCCATTCGCGTGACCCAAGGCCAGGGCTTGATGCCAGATGGCAGCAGTCGCTTTTCCTACAAAGGCCAAAAGTTGCATCACTACATGGGCACTTCTACCTTTTCAAATTACACGGTCGTTCCTGAAATTGCTCTGGCCAAGATCCGATCGGACGCGCCCTTTGAGAAGGTCTGCTACATTGGCTGCGGGGTGACGACGGGGATTGGGGCGGTGATTAATACGGCTAAAGTTGAACCCGGATCTAACGTGATTGTCTTTGGTCTAGGCGGCATTGGATTGAACGTGATCCAAGGTGCAAAACTGGTCGGCGCAAACCAGATTATCGGCGTCGATACCAATCCCAGCAAACGATCGATCGCCGAAAAGTTTGGCATGACGCACTATGTCAATCCCCGTGATTTGGAGGGTGATTTGGTGGCGCATTTAGTCGAGTTAACCAATGGCGGTGCTGATTATAGTTTTGAATGCATTGGCAATATCAATGTGATGCGACAAGCTTTAGAATGCTGTCATAAAGGCTGGGGCGTTAGCGTTATTATTGGCGTTGCTGCCGCAGGTCAGGAGATTAGCACTAGGCCCTTTCAACTGGTGACGGGACGAACCTGGAAAGGGACGGCCTTTGGTGGAGCGAAGGGGCGGCGGGATGTGCCGAAGATTGTGGATTGGTATATGGAGGGGAAGATTAATATTGATGATTTGATTACGAATGTGATGCCGATCGATCGGATTAATGATGCGTTTGATTTAATGCGGAATGGGGAAGGGATTCGGAGTGTGGTGACGTTTTGAAACCCGGATGGCCCCCCAGCCCCCAATTCTGGGGGAGCCGAACCTTTTCAAAGTCCCCCAGAATTGGGGGATTTAGGGGGCGAAAGGATGACAGCAAAGATAAACCATTCCTAAACTCAAACCCATGCTAAAAAAACGATCGGCCTTTGCAAGTTTTGGTGGAAGTACGGAATTTTATAGCCATTCGTCCGATCGCTGTAAAACCGACATGAACTTTGCTGTCTACCTTCCACCTCAAGCCCAAACAACCCCAGTTCCTGTTTTGTATTTCTTGTCGGGACTCACCTGCACGGATGAAACCTTCATGATCAAAGCAGGCGCACAGCGTATTGCATCTGAACTGGGAATCATGCTCATCGCGCCGGATACCAGTCCTCGGGGCGATCGGATTCCGGATGTGGAGGAATGGGATTTTGGTGTGGGTGCAGGGTTTTATGTGGATGCTGTCGTGGAACCTTGGCGATCGAATTTTCAAATGTATTCCTACGTCACCAACGAACTTCCAAAACTGATTGCCCATTCATTTCCCGTTGCAAAATCGTCCACGGGCCAACCTATTCAAAGTATCTGTGGCCATTCCATGGGGGGGCACGGCGCATTGGTTTGTGGATTGCGAAACGCTGAGGCTTACCGTAGTATTTCAGCCTTTGCACCGATCGGCGCACCGATGGAGTCTCCTTGGGGGCGGAAGGCGCTTCAGGGCTATTTGGGAGACGATCATGGTCTTTGGCAAGACTATGACGCGAGTGAATTGCTCGCTGAATATGATCATCCTGCGCCGATTTTGATTGATCAAGGATTGCAGGATAATTTTTTAGAAACCCAACTCAAACTTGATAGTTTTGAATCTGCTTGTCACCGATCGGCCCAGCCTCTTATTCTACGTCGCCATCCGGAGTACGATCATGGCTACTATTTTATTGCTAGTTTTATTGAAGATCATTTGCGGCATCATCATCGGTATTTGAGCCTTTGAGTCGATCGGTTTGATAGATAGATCCTGGCGAACCGCCCCCCGACCCCCAATTCTGGGGGAGCCAAACAATTTAAACAAATCCCTATGAACCTTAAATCTTTTCAAGTTCCAACTAGCAAAACCATTAGTCTGAGCCGAGATTATGACCCTGCTTTTTTAGCTGATAATATCACCAAAGAACAATCCGTCGAACAACTCCGATCGGGCATCGAGACCCTGACAAAACTCCAGGATGTTCTCTACGCCCACAATGCCTATGGTTTGTTATTGATTTTCCAAGCGATGGATGCTGCAGGCAAAGATAGCACGATTAAACATGTGATGTCTGGCGTTAATCCCCAAGGTTGTCAGGTGTTTAGTTTCAAAACGCCCAGCACTGAAGAACTCGACCATGACTACCTTTGGCGCTATTCGCAATGTCTCCCAGAGCGCGGTCGCATTGGGATTTTCAATCGATCGTATTACGAAGAAGTCCTCATTGCGCGCATTCATTCCGAAATCCTCGATCGGCAAAATCTACCGCACCGACCTAAGGGCGATCGGCTTTGGGCGCAGCGCTTTGAAGAGATTAATCACTTTGAACAATACCTCACGAACAATGGAATTGTGATCTTAAAGTTCTTTCTCAACATTTCCAAAACTGAACAAAAGAAACGCTTTCTAAAACGCATCGATACCCCGGAAAAGAATTGGAAATTTGCCATCAGTGACATCGAAGAGCGACAGCATTGGGATGCTTATCAAAACAGCTATGAAAATGTCTTTAACCATACGAGTACAGAGGCAGCACCTTGGTATATCATTCCCGCCGATCGGAAATGGTACACCCGTCTAGTGGTTGCCGACATTATTACAAAACGCTTGAGTGAATTGGATTTAAGCTATCCCACCATTGACGCAGACCAAAGAGCGATGTTGAAAATCGCTCGCGATCGGCTCGAAGCAGAATAATATCAGATCCCTAACCTGTCAGATATCGTGGACTTTGCTGACGCAACACGATGCGAACGACTCCGCTCAGCCCACTAGATTCTAGGTTGAGGACTGAGCGGAGTCGAAGTCCGGCTGGGATGCTGTTTCTAAGCAAGTCGGATCTTCTAAACCTACAACAACCCACGATATCGAATAAAAATCAATACCACCGCCCAAGATCCCAAAGCCACTTTCACCGCCACTAAAATATTCAAAATCGGTACAATGCCGCCACTCACCAACGCCCCCATTTCACCAAACGGCAACTCATACCCCGCCAACGTAATCACCGACAGCACAATAAACACCAACACCGAAATCTTTTCCCAAACCGCCGCATTCCATTGCTGATACACCGATCGCATCCATTCCGGCGAAGAAGTCATCGCCACGAGTCCGATCGCCGTCCCCCCTGCAACCCCTGCCGCAAAGCCGCCCCCCGGACTCAAATGTCCCCGAATGGCCAATTCAATTCCGACTAAAGCGGCGATCGTCGATCCTAATCGCGCCAAAATAATCGAGGATGGATCGGTGAATTGATAGATTTTCTCCGCTGGGCGTTCGGTTGCGAGTAAAAAGCTGGCTCCCATGATGGCGATCGTGAATACAATCACCTCAAAAATGGTGTCATACAAACGATTGCGTAAAATAATTGCTGAAACTGCATTGGGTAAGCCACTTTCTCGAACAACTGTTTCCACAATTGAGAACTCTAATGTTGGCGTTGGGTTCGCTAAAAATAGCATCTTAAAAAAGAACAAAATTCCCGCAATTAAATAGATCCACTTCATGATTGAGCCTCTTTCAAATCACTAGACTGTAACAAGACAAGCGCAGATGTAATGTCAGGCTTGATAATTTCATAGATTCGATTTAGACGAGTGACCAGTTGATAGGACTTAATTTGAATCTCATCCAATTTGGCATTAGAGATGGTATTTCCATAAACTTTGACGTGAATCTCCTGTTGTCTTAAAGCTTGATCCAATGCCTTGAGATCAGCATAAGGCATTAGCTTAACTCGGACGTAATAGGGATCGAGTGAGGTTTGAACCGCACTGATCAAAACTTGAAAATCAAGAGTTTGATCTTCAATCTCAAATTCTTCTTGTAAGACCCCGATCGTCAACACTAAAGACGATCGCACCGCCACGGCATACAGCGTAATTGCCAACAACGTTCCCACTAATGCTTCTGTCAAAGCGACGTCTGGCGCACCCAAGATTGAATACACTAATGCTGCGATCGCGCCTAGGACTCCGCGAATCACTAACGCATGGTAGGGATTCGTTTGAAAAACGACCATCATCGCAGCTAATGGTAATAGGGCAATAATGATATAAAGATAGCTATCCATCATGACTCATCTCCTATCTCAAAATCTGGGTCAAAATACAGGACATCATGTTGATTTTTGACTGCATCGCTAGAGCAAGAGGCTAATACATAGCCCAGCATCGTATTCCACAGCATAAGTGAAATAATTGCTAGCAGTAATAAAGGCCATTCTCTGGGTCTTAGGAAGAGTAAACCGACGATAATACTGATGGATCCTAAGGTGTCAGATACTGAGAGATTGTGTAATTTAAACAGCACCGATCGGCTACCCAAAAGGGACGACGTTCCCCAAAAGCCAAAAACCAGTCCAACTAGAATACAAAAAGAACTCAAAACTTCAATCATGCTTCCCCCATCCGCTTCAAAATATGAGCCAACAGCATAAATCCTGCATTTCCCACACTAATCATAATCACCCCACTCACCCCGATCATCCAGTCATCCCGAAGCACAGAAAGCATCAAAACAATCAGCGATGATTTTGTTGAAATACTGGCCATGGATAGCATCGTCTGCCAGATATCTTCATCTTTCCAAGCGGCATACATGGGAATTAATATCGAAAGGGTCATCGCAATGATTGCAATATTTAAGACCGTCATCATTACACTGGTCATGGCAATCTCCTCCTAGGGCGAACCTGATGAACTTCGTACCAGCCTTCTTCGTGATAATTCAAGACGGTGGTTTTCGGAGTAAAGGTAATTAGGAAAATATCTAAAAACACTAGTCCTGGCGATCGTCTTAACTGCACTCGCTCCATCACGATTTCTTCCTCGGTATGAGGATTTAAAATTAGCTCAACGGCTTCAGCGTAAGCCTGAGGAATGGCTAAGATAATCTTCCAAATGCCCTGGAATAAATCCTTCAGGCGTTCTGGGGAAGCACTACTTCGGGGAAGTAGAAAGGCGATTAATAGTCCGATCACGATGTTTGCGATCGTAAAATTAGCCGTCAATAAGAACCAAATAATCAACCGTAAAACCACATCTCCAATCATACAAATACCATCCAAAAGAGTACAACCAAACTCAAACTCATCACGCCCACCAAATGCTCAAACTGTTCCAGAACACGGGGCAATTTAATCGACAGCTTACGGAAAAGAAACCAATAGGCCAGCCAACCTAACCCGATCGTCCCCACAGATTTGACTATGGTTTCAAATGTATAGGCTTGGAGATAAAGGCCGTTGCCCAGCACGAGAGCGCCCAAGAGCAATCCGATCGCCCACCAAAAGCCGGGGTTTTCAGGTTTCGATATCGCAGATTTGTCTGGTTCACCATGGGGCAGGAAAATGAACTTTGCAAATGAAATCGCGGTTCCCAATGCCGCAATATTCATCACAATCACCTGCCAAGGGAGCAATTCCTTCATCGTCAATGCCTTCGTCCCAAACCCAGCCAGTAACGGCATTCCAGAAATCGAGAGACTTGCGATCGTCAGGGCAATCCAAAGTCGTTGGTCGATCGGCTTTTGCTGCAATACTTTAAAGTCACGACTCGGCAGATTTCCCACTATGAGGAACAATGCCGATTTGACTAATCCATGGGTTAAAGCATACAAACCACCCACAACTGGAGCCGCTAAAATAAACCCTAATTGTGAAACGGTATGAAACGCCAGCATTCGCTTTGTATCCTTTTCAAAGACCGCACAGGACACGCCCAACAGGGCTGTGGATAATCCTAAGGCTCGGACGATCGGATTGATTTCTTCCAGCAGCAACGCACAGCGCACCAATGGGAAAATCCCTGCTTTGACCACAATGCCCGACATCAAAGCCGACACAGGGGTTTCAGACTCCGCATGGGTCAACGGCAACCACAACCCCGAAACAAATACGCCGCCTTTGACTAAAAGCCCTAAGAAAATCAGGGAAACGGCTTCAGTGGGTGCGCCTCTGAGACCGACGAAATCAAAGGAATGGTGGGTTTGGTAAATCAGAATCGCCCCAACTAAATAGAACAGCATGGCGACATTGCTAATAAACAGATATCGCAAGGCAACCCACAGCGATCGATCGGTTCTAGAGTAAGCAATCAGCAGGAATGCCGAAATGCTAATCACCTCCAGCGCAACGTACAGACTAATGAAATCAGAACAAGCAAAGGCCGCATTTAAACTGCCATGCAAAATCAAGGCTTGAGCGTAGAAGAAAGTACTCTTGTCCGTGCGCCAGCAATATAGGACAACGGCCATTGTAACCAAGGCATTGGTCAGAATAAAGAAGCCTGCTAAGGGATCTAAAATCAAACTCACCCCAAAGTGGTCCATCAATCGCAGCGTGAGTGGCCCTTGATTAGAGAGCAATAACAGTGCTGCATAGGCCATAGAGCCGATCGTCCCCAGCAATGCCAGCGATCGGTCCAGAGTTGGAATGAGATAGATAATGAACCCGATTAAAAACGGGAAAGCAATCCAAATGAGTGTTATCAGGTCCATCGTCATAGCACATTACTCTTTTCAATTTCACGGGTTTCCAGTGTGGGGTTATTTCGCGCTAATTTCATTACGCCTACTAGCATCAACGCTTGAATCGAAAAGCCAATCACGATCGCGGTTAAAATGACTGCTTGCGGCACTGGATCAGCATAAGCGCCCTTTTGCGAGTCCACTAAAATAGGCGTAAAAAAGCCAATCCGACTCGCAACGACGACATAATAGGCAATCACTCCTGTACTCATCACGTCCATAGAGACGATTTTCATCACCAGATTTTTCTTAAAAATAATGCCAAAAAAACCACACAATATTGTGGCTAAAACCAAGGCTTCTACCCAATTTCCCAACATATCTCCCTCCCAATAGACGCCAAAATCCCTATCCAAAAAAGTTATGAACGATCGCCTCCAAGGACTGGATCAAAATCGTTTAACTTAGTTAAATCTCATTCAAGCCATAGATTTAAATCGATGATTAATTTAAAATCTATAGTTTTCTGATTATGTTCTATTTTGAGTTCAGATGGGGGAATCAGCCCATAACGATCGGTGCGCTGATCCATTGAGTTGACCCAATGTCTTTATCAGCACAAGACAATACTAAAGATCCAGCAGTTGCTAAACGATCGTCAACCGAAACGCTTCTGGGGGCACAAAGGTAATGCCTCGACGATCGGCTTTCACATCATCCATGAGATTACTTTCAAACTCAAATGTATCTAATACCGTCGCTAAAACCAGTTTCATTTCAAATAGTGAAAGAGCCATTCCAACGCAGCTTCGACTCCCGCCACCAAAGGGAAAGAATTCAGAGGGTGAAAACTTTCGTTCAATAAATCGATCGGGATTGAACTGTTTGGGTTCTGTATAGGTCGCCGATCGTTGATGGGCGGTTAATATACAGGGAATCAATACGGTTCCTTCGGGATAAATCCGATCGTTCCAACTCACGGTTTCCTTCACTCGACGGGGCTGAGCAATCAATGCGATCGGTTTTAATCGCAACGACTCTTTGCACACTGCTGTCAAATAAGGCTGCTCTGATAATGCAATTGGCTCTGCTCGCAATAGTGCTGTTTCCGATCGGAGTTTCGCCAAAATAGCTGGATCGCGATGTACCCAATAAAAGGCCCAAGAGAGAGACGAAGCCGTGGTTTCATGGCCGAGCAATAGCAATGTCATCAATTGATCACGCAGTTCCACATCGGGCATTGCTTCGCCCTCTGCATCCCGTGCCAACATCAATAGGGATAAAATATCACCCCGGTTTTCTAGGGATTCTACAGGCTGCGATCGTCGATCATTCATTTCCCCATAGATCAAGTCATCAATCTCCGCCATCTGCGTCTGAAACCGCCCCCAAGGACTCCAAGTCCCCCAGTTTTGCTGTAAAGGCGGCAGGAAAAATTGCACGGAATACAACGGATCGGTGATCTGATCTAAGAGCTTTTCTAAGCGCGATCGGAGGGCTTCATAGCGCTCCCCTGGCACTAATCCAAAGACCACTTCCAAAATCACCCTGAGTGAAATCTGCGACATTTCCTGACGGATATTAATCGCCTGCCCCGATCGCCAGTCCTTCATTTGGTCACTTGTCAATTGACAAATCAATTCACCTTGCCGCAGCAAACTCTCCCGATGGAATGCAGGCATCAACAATTGCCGTTGCCGCTGATGCCGATCGCCCTGTTGCATAATCAGCGACTGACTCCCCACCAACGGCAAAAAAACCTGCGTTACTTTCCCAAATTCCAAAGCCCCTGCCAGAGCGCCCCACACCGCTCCCACTTCATCCGGGTCGCTTAAAAACACAAGGGGCGGCGACTTTGGCCCTAGCAATCGCAACGTAAACCGATCGCCATACCGTTCCCGACAGCCTGTTAAAAATCCGATCGGGTCAACAATCAATTGTCCCAATTGAACAAACCACGGCGAACCCGGACCGACAAAATCATGCTCAGACATAACCATTTCTCTGATCTGAAGTTCAATTTGATTTAAAGACTAAAGGGCGTTAAATCCCGATCGCCATAGGTCATGTTCCGATCGACGGCACCCAAAGTTTGGTGATAGCTTTTGGGGTTTTGCACACAATTGACAATCAATTCTGCCACATCCGATCGATGAATCAAGCCACCTACACTTGGGTCACTAATCAAAATGCCGTTTCCCGTAGCAGGCTCCGACTTCAAGCCACCCGGACGAATAATCGTATAGGTCAACCCGCTTGCAATCAAATGCTGTTCTGCCCGGTCTTTCTCTTTTAAGACGGCCCCAAGCGTTTGCAAAGCGGCTTCGGGAAGCGCGATCGAACTATCTCCTGTGCCCAGTGAAGTGATTAAAATAAAATGTTTGGCTCCTGCCGCCACCGCTGCATCGATCAAATTGCGATTTCCTACAAAATCCGATCGCACCTGGTCGGGCGACATTCCCCCAATCGTGCTGATTACCGTTTCGATCGTCTTTCCAGCCATGGCATTCGTCAGATCTTCTGGATTCATCGCATCCCCCGATCGCGTTTCAATGCCCAGGGCTGTGACAGCGGGCTGAGGCTGACGCAGGAGGGCGATCGTGGGAATGTCCCTTTGCACTAGGCGAGTGGCGACTTCGAGACCCACACCCCGACTAGCTCCAGCAAGAAAAACAGTAGACATGATGAAAAGAGTTTTGTAAGAATGGTTTACTGATCTTATCGTGGATTGGAATCGCGGATTGAATCTGTGGCAATCTTAGGTTTTACGATCGTGGGTTCGTTATTTTTCTATGTGGATTCTTCTTCTAGCAGCTATTGTAGATTTCTTGGTCGGGGATCCATGGGATTGGCTCCATCCGGTTCAAGTCATCGGTTGGGGCATTAGCGCCCTGAGTCAGACGGCGCTCAAAACTTGCAAACGACCCATCGCTCAATTCCTCGCAGGTTTAGCTCTAGCTTTAATCATTATTTTAGGCAGCGCTACGATCGCCCATGTGATGATTCACCTCGCGCAGACCATCCATCCCCTCCTCGGCATCGCGATCGAAACCATAGTACTAGCCAGTTGTTTTGCAGGCCGGAGTCTGAGAGATGCAGCGGAGTCTGTTTTAAAGCCGATCGAAGCGGAAGATTGGGAGACGGCGCGATCGCAGCTTAGTCGCTATGTCGGTCGGGATACGGCGGATCTCGATCGATCGGAAATGTTGCGTGCTGTATTGGAAACCGTTGCTGAGAATGGTGTCGATGGTGTCATGGCTCCTTTGTTTTGGGCGATCGTTGGACTATTCACACCACTAAGTCCCGCAGTGTTAGCCATCGCATTTAAAGCCACGAGTACGATCGATTCGATGATTGGTTATAAAAAGCATCCCTATCGCCATTTAGGAACAGCGGGCGCGATCGCGGATGACATTCTCACCTACATTCCCTGTCGGCTGATGGTCTTAACTCTCGGCATCATGTCACACCATCCGATCGAACTTTGGAAACACTGCGCTAAAGACGGCAGCCAAGACCCCAGCCCGAACTCCGGCTGGAGCGAATGTGCCTACGCCATTGCCCTGGGGGTTCAACTCGGAGGACTCAATACCTACCAAGGCGTTCCCCGCCCTAAGCCGCTACTTGGAATCCCACAACGACCCATTACGCCAGACGCGATCCGATCGGCCCTGACTCTAAATCGACGCGCATTTTTAAGTTGGCTTTGTTTTGCAGGGGCGATCGTTCTTATGCGGGGGAATGGGTAAGAATGCCTGCCAAAATTAGAACCAGTTGTTCTAGATCTTCAGGAACACGATAAATCTTGAGGTCTTGGGTCACGGTGCGCTGCTTGCGATCGAAACAACCGAAGACCCACGATTCGCCTGTGGTGACAGCACCGTAGAGGAGGGGATGGGGCGCATCTGTCCATTGGT
>JAAFJU010000239.1 GCA_013298165.1 Synechococcales cyanobacterium bin31.maxbin.ball.101
GGCAGGATGTGTTGCGGTTTCGGCGGGAGTTTCCGAGGGTGGCGATCGTCTTTACGACGCGGGATTTGAGTTTGGGTGGGGATTTTGGGATTGAGAAGCGGTTGGAAATGCAGCCGTTGACGGAAACGCAAATGCGATCGTTTGTGACGGCGTATCTGCCGGAGCAGTCGGAGGCAATGCTGCGGCAGTTGGGCGGGCGATTGAGGGAGTTTGGGTCTACGCCGTTGTTGTTGTGGATGTTGTGTGGGTTGTTTCGGCAGACGGGGGAGATTCCGGCGAATTTGGGTGGGGTGTTTCGGGCGTTTACGACGGGGTATGAGCGCAGTTTGAAGGCGGATGTGGTGTTGGAGGGCGATCGGCGTTGGTGGGCGGAGTTGTTGCAGGCGTTGGCGGCGCGGATGATGATTGGGGATGGCTCGGTGGAGTTTCGGGTTGCGATCGATCGCTCTGAGGTGGAGGCGATTTTTACGGGGTTTTTGACGGGTCGAGAGGCGTTGGCGGCGGGGGCGGCGCGGAAGGGGCTGGAGGATTTGTTGCGGCATCATTTGATTCAGGCAAATGGGTCTCAGGTGGAGTTTCGGCACCAGTTGATTCAGGAGTATTATGCGGCGGAGTGGTTGTTGGGGCGGGTGGGTGGTTTTGATGATGCGACGTTACAGCAGGAGTTTTTGAATTATTTGAAGTGGACGGAGCCTGTGGCGTTGATGTTGGGGTTGGTGGAGGATGAAACGTTGGCGGTGCGGGTAGTGGAGTTGGCCTTGGAATTAGATTTTAGCTTATGTACATATTTGTTTACACAGGTCCAGGATGACACACAAGAAATCATTGGGGAATTACCAGTCAATGAAGCTGAAATATTACCTAGACTTAAAGCAATGGACAACAGCCTACTGGGCCTAGCAGTTTATTCCGTAAAATTGAAAGCTTATGACGAAATTTTTTATTCGTCAGCAATTTTACGAATCGCTCAAATTTATTATAAGGTCTACAATCCCGACTACTATCCGACAAATAGCGTAGAAGATATTATTAGTGCAGAAGATATTACACTTGACATCTCCTCTGAAAGTCCCAGAGTTGTGTACAACTTTCATGGGCATGTTGGGAACGTATCTGCGGCTGGGAGGGATTACAATAATCCGATATCGCTCGAAAAGAAGATCGATTTAAATGAGACATTTAATTTAGCTCCTTTAGTCCTTTTACAGCTTATTAATAACGAAAATAGTGCCATTCGACAAAGTGCAATCGAAGCATTAGGAGAAATTGGTGACACCTCAGCTATTTCTGCATTGTTATGCCTGTTAAAAGATCCTAATCCGACTATTAGATTAAAATCAATTGAATCCTTATCAAAAATAAAGCTTGGCTCTCAATCGACAGTATTTATCGAATCTCTAATGCTATCTCTAAAAGACGCAGACTATAAAGTAAGGTCTATGGCAGTAGAGATCATAGGAAAAATTGGAGATTCTTCCTATGAAGACATATTGATCCAGATGTTACAAGATGAAAGTATCGATGTTCAAGCAAGTTCTGCCAGAGCTTTGGGTCATTTACGCGACATGTCTAGTATTTCAGACCTAACGCAAGAGATTGATCTGCTTGTTGAAAGAATCTCTCAGAATGATGATTTTGACGTGAATATGAAAGATGAAATTTTAAGAAATTTGTCTAAAAAGACTGGGCAAAACGTCAAGACAAGGTTGTTAAATGCTCTAAAATCAGGCGGAGTAGAAGCCTTGAAAAGTAGTCATCCCTTCTCATCTGCGGTAATAGCTTTTATGGAGGGACTGCAATCAGAGGAGAAGTAGACTTTCTCGAAGTAGACATCTTGAGTAATTTGAATAGATCATGGGTTCTAATGATTCAAAATTTCAAGCAGTAGTTAGTCAAGCAATGGTAATATTGCTTGACGTAAATTCTCCTATTCAAGATCGTGTTTCCGCATCCTCTATTCTTGGAGAACTAGCTCAGAATTCTGCTGTTTCTTCATTATGTGAAATATTAGCTGACAAGGATCCTCTTCTCCAAATTGCTGCTGCTAAAGCCTTAGGAAGAATATATAGCCGAGAGAACTGTGTTGACATATTAGATTATCTACACAATGCATTAAGAAGTCCAAATTCAGAGATTTCTTCTCATATTGCAACAACATTAGGAGAAATAGGAGATCCATCTAGCCTAAATGTTTTACATGAGATATTTGAGCACAATTCAACGGTAATTTTAAATCTATTGAATGCTATTGAACTAATATGTTCAGAAGAATCTCTTGTACTATTAGTCAAGCATAAAATGAGACTGGAGCAGCTTATATTAAGTGTTGACAAAGCTGTGGTAGCAATTCGGATTAAATCCGGATACACTAATGAAAGTATTTCAGATATACTTTCAAAAATATCACAGGGAGTAAGTAAAATGGTAAGTGAAGATGGTAAATCTGGATCAAAGTACAATTTCCCAAAAGCTAATGTCGTTCAAATTATTGAAAATAATCATGGGAATGTAACAGCTAAGACTGTGTCGTCTAACTCTGAATCCTCCGAGGCTTTAGAGCAATTGTCATCTCTACTGTCAAGTTTACGAGCAAAGTATCCGGCTAAAAGTGATGCCGAAATTTTTGAAATTCTGCTCAACGGCTTTCAAACCATGCCCCAGAAAAACCCGCAAAACTGGCAAAGCTGGCAAAACATTCTCAGCATCCTCTTCGCAGGCGGCGTCGAAGGCATCAAAATCGTCTGTCCCCCCGCAGGAATTCCGATCGAAGTCGGCAAACGCCTCTACGACATCTACCAAAAGAATCCCAAACAACTCCCCGGAAACTGAACTAACCACCACGGAGCTATCCACCATGATCGTCAAAGAACTCCTCCTCCAGGCGATCGACATCTCCTCCGAAGAGCAACTCGCCCAAACCCTCACCTTCCTCCAAACCCTCAACCGGAACACACCAATTAGCTCCGATCGATCGGAGATCATCGAAGATAAAGAACCCACCCAATATCGTCAAGCTGGAAGTCTAAAAGGCAAGATCACCATGACAGAGGACTTCGATGCGCCTCTAGAAGACTTTAAGGACTACATGTAAATGCCCTTTTTCCTCAATACCCATTCACGGAGTCTGCAATGACAATCACAATCGAACTCCCCGACCATCTGATCGAATACATCCAAACTCAAATCACGGCTGGACCTTACACCACGATCGGCAAATACATCCAAGCCCTCATCGAGCAAGACATGGCGAAAAACGCGCCAGACGCCTACGCTAAACTAAATCAGTGAGCCAACGACATCACGGAGACTAAACAATGCAAGCAACTCTTCCAACACTTCTAACCCTCGACCAAGCCTCGATCGTCTTAAACCTCTCCCCCGGCGTCATTCTCGAACACACCGAATCAGGCAATATTCCCGGACAAAAAATCGGCGACACCTGGCAGTTTATCCAAAGCGAACTCGAAGCCTGGTCCGATCGCCATGACCAACGCAAAATTCTCCTCCGCCAAGCCGGAGCCTTTGCTAACGACGAAACCCTGGACGCCTTCCAAGCCGAAATCGATCGTCAACGCCAACTCAACACCCTTGATTCGATCGACTAACCATGCCCACCGCGATCTAAAGTCTCTACTATAAACTAGTAAATCAACATCTGTGGGTTGATCGACTAACCATGCACCTCCTCGACACCAACATCCTCACCGCGCTCCATAACGCCGATCCAAAAGTTCTGCAAGCCATGGCAAGAGTGGACGATCCGATCATCGCGACCACCATCGTCACCAAAGCAGAAATGTTGCGCGGCAGAATTGAATATCTCATCAAAGCCGATCAACCCGAAATCCTTCTCCTTGCTCAAACCCGCTACACCGAGACTGAACGCCTCCTTCAAGAAATCCAAATCATTCCCTTTGATACCAGAGCGATCGAGCACTTTCAAACGCTGTCTCAACAATCTAAATTTCGTAAAGTCGGTCGCGGCGATCTTTTGATTGCCAGCATTGCCCTTGCCCATCGTGCAACCCTTGTCACCCGCAACCTGAAAGATTTCGATCGAATTCCAAATCTAAAAATCGTGAATTGGATGAATTAAAAACTTGAATCATCCCAAGCCGAAAATCCCGATCGTTTACAATAGAATAGGCATCAGCACCCAGGAGGCACGTCAATGCTAAAACAACGCATCGAGTACTCATCCCCGTTAGACGCACTTATTGCCGTCACCAAACGCTTGAGTCTCTACGAAAACCGTCAACACATGACCTCCGCCGAATTCTTCGATCGCTATAACCGAGGCGAACTCTCGGACGATCGAGAAATGATCGAATGGGCGATCGACTATCGTCAATTTTTAGGATTGCGCCAAGAAGTTGAGAGTCAATTACAAGAAACACGATCGCTTGAAGCCCTAGCTCTTGAAGCCTTAGAGTCTGGTCCAGCGACCCCTATGACCCAAGACGATTGGGACTACATCCGTCGAACTCTCCATGAGAATCATCGTCAACGCAAAGCCGATCGCCCATAATTGAGGCAATCATCAGATGAAGATCGAGTAAGCGATCGTCACCGACCTAGGATCAATTCATCAACACTCCCGACAACGGCGCATAGTCTTATTCAAAAGATTAAAAGAATCTAACATCAGAGCATCTTTAACAAAACAAAACCCATGATCCTCAAAGAACAAAGATTTAGGAAATTGGAATATGCCCTTTGCCCCATTTGACGAATATTTCCTCGAATTAGCTGCAGCAGAGACTCGTGTACTGACCGTTCCTCCTGGGTCCTTAGGCGGCTTACCTGCTGATGACTATGTTTTTCGTGAACTGTACTGTAACGAACGAGGCTGTGACTGCCGCCGAGTATTTTTCACTGTGTTCTCAGAATCACAAAAACGAGAGGAAGCAGTAGTCGCTTACGGATGGGAAACGAAGGCTTTTTATGCAAAGTGGATGGGGAACAGTGATCTCGCCACCTTGGCTGAACTACAAGGCCCTATCCTCAATCCAGGCAGCGCCCAATCACCGTTAGCGCCCGCAATTCTCAAATTGACGGAAGAAGTATTGCTAAAAGATCCGGCTTATGTGGACCGACTCAAACGGCACTATGCCTTAATTCGCCAAACGATCGTGGGTGGAAAACTGAAATGGAAATCGAAGGGGAAAGGGTTTGGTCGGAGGTAGAATAGAGCATGGTTTAGCCCTGTGTTCCAATGCCTTACTACAAGCCCCAAATCTCCACTCT
>JAAFJU010000121.1 GCA_013298165.1 Synechococcales cyanobacterium bin31.maxbin.ball.101
GCCCGCACCGAAGCCACCGCCCAAGTATTGAGCAGAAGTGGATTGACCAATATTGGCAATGCGCAATCCGCCAAAGAGTTTGAGATCGACTTTAGAACTGAGGGGAATGTGATATCCACCTTCCAAATCAGTCATGGTGTAATCAAACTTTGATTTGCCGATCGCCTGCGTCGCCGGGATCAATGATGGAGCAAACTGCGTCGCAGACAAGGTCCCGCCTACCGGAGGAAAAATCACCGCCGAACTATCCGACCCAAACCTTGTAATACTCGCCCCCACTTCCCAAGGACTCTTCTGAAAACGATAGCGCGCACCCACCCGCCAACCCGTAGAACCGCGATAATCTTGGGTTGCCAGCGTTGCACCAATCAATGGATTGAGTCCAGAAGTGGTGCTAGCGAAGTCGGTTGGGAGATTGGTGCGGGGGGTTAAGAACAGCGCTTCACTATAGATCTGCAATCCTTCGGGCAAATCAGGATGGGGTTTGATTTCAGGCTTTTGGACGCCTTGATTAATTCGTTTGCGCAATAGATCAACTTCCTGTTGCAGACTCTCTTGCTTTTGCTTCAGAAGTTGCAGTTCCGTATCCGAGGTAGCGGGTTCAACGATCGGTTCAGCCGCCGTTGAAGTGGGCTTTTTAGCCAGAATTTGGGGAGCCTGATCAGAATACTGCGGCTGCACCGTCATCGTCGAAGGAGCGATCGGTTTCGAAACCGTTAATTTGGGCGCGATCGCCTGAGCTGCCGTCGTTTGGGGTGCGCTGGATTCAACCGTTTCGATCGCAGCCGTTTCTGCCGTTTTAGCTTCTGCCGTTTTAACCTCTGCTGTTTTAGCAATTGCAGATGTCACGGGAACTTCTGTCACCGCCGATCGGTCAGGAGAAACAGGCATAGCGGCAGGCTCCACAGCAGGAACTGTAGCAGGAGCAATCGCCAGGGTTTCAACCGTGGGTTGAACGGGAACGATCGCCGCCGTCGGCTCCATTTGTTTTGCAGAGGGTTGAGTCATGGCAGTCGGTTCCACATCCGGAATATCCGCCGCCTCTTGGGCCTGAGCGTGAGGCGCAGCAGCCATCGCACCGATCGTCATGACTAGACCGAGCTGAATCTCTTTCATATTCAAATATCCTCAAAACCGCCAAAAATTATCAACAAAGAACTATCTTGAAATGCGTTTGTAAGATGCTTTATGTCGAGAAGAGCGAGGTCAATTGAGCCGAATCCTCATGAATTCCATCAATTTTGGCCTCGTTAAGCTCTACCTCTCTATACCGAGACTTTATGCACTGCTCAGGACAACTCTTGGAATTCAGTATTTTCTACAGATCTGTAATATCCTTAGTCTCGATCGGCGGATACCGTCCTACTAGGCGACGTCATTCTGGAGCGATCGTTGAACCTCGATCGGAGGTATTGGGTCATGGGTTTTTCAACATATTGATTGATCAATGCCGCAATCGCGATCGTCATCGGTAACGCCACCCCAAACCCTGCCACCCAGAAATCGACATGGGCATACTTCATCACCAAAGGCATGATAATTTCTAAGGCCAAGAATTGATGGATTAAATAGAGACTATAGGAGATATTACCCATGAATAATGAGGCTCTATTCACAATAAATGATAATTGATTATTAGTGTAAAGAAACACAAGCAACAAATAAAATAGCAGCATTATTCCATAGGCAGGCTGCTCAATAAAGAATCGACTCTTACCCCCATCAAAAAACAACCGATACTGAATCATAAAGCATAGGACAATCCCCAGATATCGCAGGAATAAAGGCCGATCGAACTTAATTTTATAAGCTAGAATTCCCGCAAGAAATAGTGGAAAATGATTAATAATTGGCAAAAATCGTCCTAATATTTGATGGATAATATGAAATTGAGTATTTAACGTTAAATGATATAGAATGACTGGAACTAATGTGACAACTCCAATACGTTCAATTTGAGGTAGCTTCTTTAATAGAAAAATTGAAAACATAAAGATATAAAAAAGCATCTCTACAATCATGGTCCAGTAAGAGCCGTCAATGTCAGGTACTCCTAGATAGGTTTGAACCATTGTCATATTGGCTAAATATTGGACGATCGAGACTCCGCCAAACGTTCCACCACTCACCAGACTTTTCGCGACCATCATCCCAGCCGTCAACGTCACACAAAACCAATAGGTTGGATAAAGTCTTGAAAACCGACTCATCACAAAATCTTGCCACTTATTGATTTTCTCCAGCGTGAGCAGGATGACGAATCCACTGATCACAAAGAATAGATCAACCCCTGTAACTCCCAAACTGAAAAACCTAGCTTGTTCACGTCCCATCGTTAAATGGAAACACACGACAAAAATAACAGCGATCCCCCGTAAGGCATCTAATTCAAGTAATCGATGGGAGCGCTTTAGGTTAGATCCATTGGGGCTAGACAGCATGATAACGCCTATGATTGCTATGAACCATAGGCAGAGGTCTGTTTGCAGAAGCAACGCACCTATGTACCACAACCATATCCAACGATCGGAGGTCTTTCATACCTCTGAAGAAGTAGCAGCAAGAGGTATTTATTTAATCTTGAACGCTACCATCCGGCAATGTCGCTCCTTGCAAATTGGCTCCGGCCATCAGAGCGCTGCTAATTTCTGCACGAATCAAGTTTGCTCCGCGCAAGTCCGCGCCCCGCAAATCCGCACGACCGAGATAGGCTTCAATCAAGTTGGCTTCTAGGAGTAAGGCTTTTTTGAGATTTGTGCGTCCGAGTTCCGCTTTATTGAGACGGACACGCTCCATTTTACAATTTTGTAAATCCGCCTCCGCCAGCTTCGCACCATTGAGCGTCGCATCCGTCATAATGGCATCGGTCATGATCGCGCCAACCAAATCCACACGATTCATTTTGGCATCTTGCAGCGTTGCCCTTGCTAAATTAGCCCCCGTCAAAATCGCATCACTCAAGAATGCATTGGTCAACTTCGCCCCCGTCAAAATCGCCTCGGATAAATTAGCGCCTTTAAGACTCACTTCGCAAAGATTAGCCCCAGCCAGATTGGCCCGCTGCAAATTAACCCCCGACAAGTTCGCACCTTTGAGATCGGCATATTGCAGATTAGCCCCCCGCAGATCTGCGCCGGGTAAACCTCGGCCTTCTTCTCGCAGATTGGCACTGCGAAGACAGCTACTGCGCAAGTCGGCTCCGCTGAGATTGGCCCCCCGCAAATCCGCGCCGCTGAGATTGGCATCGAGCAAGGTACTTAAGGATAAATCAGCGCACCGTAAGTCCGATCGGCTGAGATTGCTCCCCATCAAATCCGCATCCCGAAACACACAGCTCGACAGATCCGCCTGACTAAAATTTGCCCCCCGCAGCAATCCCCCTTTCAAATTAGCCTGATTGAAATTCGATCGGTTTAGAAAGGCCAAAACCAAATTGCCGCCTTGCAAATCGCTCCCAGAAAAATTAGCCCCAATCAAATCCGCACCGGGTAAATGAATGCGATTAAGATTAAGTCCACTAAACTGAACATTACCGGATTGATACTGAGCGAGGAGCATTTCAGGCGTCATGACAAATAACCGATCGAAAAACAACAACTAAACCAAAGCATTCATTCAACACAGTCCCACTCACCGAATTCCCGTTACCACAGGCGACTCCGCCAGAGGCAGACGCTTTGGAGAGGTTGCGGCCTCAGTTTTCTGGGCAACCGTTCGAAGTTTAAACGCACGTAAGATTCCATCGATCGTCCCTTCATACTCCTCTGGATCGGGCAACTTCCGAGCAATCTCCCGAAGTTTAATCGCCAGAATTTCGGGTTTTCGATGGAGGCGGAAGGCCGTAGAAAGCAGGGGAATCGTCGTTTGTTGGCGAAGATCCATGCCATCGATCGCCTCTTCCGGCTCTAAGCTATTGACCAAGATCAGCAGCAAATGCTTCAACCGCAGCGGATTAGACTGCTTCATAATGTCGTAGTGCAGATCGAAAATCACCGCATCGATCGACTCCACCAAAATCGCACCATTCCCTTCAGTCCAAGGCGAAGGAGGAATGATATTCAGCGTTTGGTAAGCTAATGGGATTTCTTCATCTGCTTCGGAGACCTGTTCAGGTTGGCCGTCAGCATCTGTCCCATCAACACTTCTATCCTCAACACCTGTACCCTCAACCACTTCGAGGCTCCCCGGAATAAAATCCGCAGGCGTCTCAGCAGGAGCCACCGCATACAGCGGACGCATCGCATCCATCAAGATCTCCGACAGCAGACCATATTCGATCGGCTTACTCAAACGACTGACCACCTGCTGAAACGCCTGAGTCAGTTCAGCCTCTTGGGAATAGCGTTGATGCAGCATCGTCGTCAGGTCCAACCAACTCATGGCTTCTAACTTAGCCACGTCTCCTTCCCAGACCGACTGCGCCACACAGAAGGCCAGTTTTTTTAAGCGGACTTGATTGGGAAGTGGGGTGAGGTCAGCGGCGATCGGGGTATAAATCGAGTTTTCAGGGGTTAGCTTTAGTTCTGGCAGAATTTTTAAAAACGTGGTGGTCGGATCGTCGCCGCTAACCCCATGAACCTGAGCGATCGTCTCTAAAATAATATCCGCCACTTCAGAATATTCAGCGGGCTTACTGAGCGTATTAACGCTGGCATGAAGGTGCGATCGGAGCTGCCCATAATCCGAAAACTGCTGCAAAACTTGAGATAACCCCCGAGTCATCATCGCTTCGCTCGGCGGAGCAATCTCCCCCACCCAAGCCCCTTCACTGACGTAAATCAGCAGCTTATAGATGCGCTTGGCTTGGTCATCTTGAGCCAGTTGGCGTGCAATAGTAGCAGAAGCATCCTGCATGGGAGCAACCCGTGATAACTAAACATCAAAATATGAATCAGACAATTGAGCAGAAAACGAGAGGAACACAGGCCCAAGGCAGAACATCAAGATTTCGTCATAGATTCAAAAGTTTGGGGAAATCTTTCAAATCTCGACTGGAATTACCTCATTCACCCAGGATTCCCATAAATCTACAGATAACTAATAAGGCTTTCATTTTAGATCTAAACGGAGCATAACGATCGTCTATTCAGGACATCCGTAATCAAAGTCCCTAATCCAGACCCATGATTTATCATAGTGTGAATCTCTTGAGGCCACTGTTCGCCCGATCGTCATCATGGACTTCCTCCGCCTCCAAAAAGCCCTTGCGTTTGAAGCTGAAGCTGGATTTAACGATCTTCAGGGGAATCAATATCGGTTTAGTGAATTTCTCCAGATCGCCCTAGGAGAACCCAGCCCGACGATCGATCGCACCGATCGACAGAGGTTACAAACCCTTGCACAGAAATACTCTAGCTACACAGATCTAGCCTTTGCCGATCGCCAGCACCTCGTCGCCGAAACCCGCCGTGCCGTCTACAGCATCAAGCAATCCGTTCACCAAGCACAGCAGGAATTAGTCAAGCAAGAGTTAGCCAAAAAGTCACCCGCTGCCGAATCGTCCCAAGCCGTCAAACCTTCTACAACAAAGCTCAAATCCAGTTCTGGCGAAACCTCTGCAAAACCGGGTTCTGGTAAAATTCCTGAACTCGAACAGTCCGTCATGTACCTTGCTGGTGTGGGACCGAAAAGTGCTGAAAAGTTAGCGAAACTTGGCATCATCACCGTACGCGACCTGCTTTACTACTACCCCCGTGAACATATCGACTACGCCCGTCAAGCCAAAATCCGTGAACTGAAAGCCGGGGAAACGGCCACGATCGTCGGCACCATCACCGCCTGCAACTGTTTCACCACCGTCAAAAACAACAAACTCACTATTTTTGAGGTGACGATTAAAGACAGCTCCGGCAAAATGAAACTGAGCCGATTTTTCATGGGCAGTCGATTTTCGGGGCGCGGCTGGCAAGAGCAACAGAAAAAAATGCATCCCACGGGCGCAGCGGTGGCGGCTTCTGGATTGGTGAAAGAGACCCAATATGGTCTGACGCTGGACAATCCGCAGATTGAGATTTTAGAGTTCGATGGTGAAATTGATTCCGATACGATCGGACGAATTCTCCCGATTTACCCGCTGACGGAAGGCGTGGGTGCAGACCTAGTCCGACGAGCGATGAAGTCAGGACTCGCAGCGGCCTCCAGATTGGCGGAAACCTTGCCAGAAGGACTTCGATCGCAGTACGACCTAGTGGACATCCAACGAGCGATCGCGCAGATCCATTTTCCGGACGATCGGGACTCCCTGGATGCCGCTCGACGACGACTGGTTTTTGACGAGTTTTTCTACTTACAACTGGGGTTACTCTCCCGCCGATACCGCGAACAAGCAAAACAAACCAGCGTCATTCTCCAACCCGAAGGCTCCCTGATCACCGAGTTTTACGATGGACTCCCGTTCACCTTAACCAAAGCCCAATCCCGCGTCGTCAACGAAATTCAGCATGACCTCACCCAAGCCGTCCCCATGAACCGTTTAATCCAAGGCGACGTGGGATCGGGAAAAACCGTCGTCGCAGTGATTGCACTTTTAGCGGCGATTCAAGCGGGCTATCAAGGGGCGTTCATGGCTCCTACAGAAGTTTTGGCAGAACAGCATTATCGAAAACTAGTGGAGTGGTTTAGTCTCTTGCATTTACCAGTAGAACTGCTGACTGGCTCCACTCGCGTTGCAAAAAGACGAAAAATTCATTCTGAATTACTAACTGGAGAATTGCCGTTACTCGTTGGAACTCATGCCTTAATCGAAGATCCCGTACAGTTTCAAAAACTAGGCTTGATTGTGATCGATGAACAACATCGATTTGGTGTGCAGCAGCGTGCTAGATTACAGCAAAAAGGCGATAACCCACACGTCCTCACCATGACCGCTACACCGATTCCTCGAACATTGGCATTAACATTACACGGCGATCTCGATGTCAGCCAAATTGACGAACTTCCTCCAGGCCGAAAAGCCATCAAAACCACGGTAGTCAGCAGTAAAGACCGTCAGGCAACCTACGACTTGATGCGGCGGGAGATCACCGATGGTCGCCAGATTTACGTGGTTTTGCCGTTAGTCGAAGAATCAGAAAAGCTGGATCTCAAATCTGCGGTTCAGGCTCATGCAGACTTACAAGATAATGTGTTTCCAGATTTAAAAGTGGGATTACTCCATGGCAAAATGACCTCTGCGGCCAAAGACGAGGCGATCTCTGCTTTTCGCGATCGCATCACCCAAATCCTCGTCTCCACCACCGTCGTCGAAGTCGGGGTCGATGTCCCGAATGCCAGCATCATGCTCATTGAACATGCGGAACGGTTTGGGTTGTCGCAGTTGCATCAGTTGCGGGGGCGCGTCGGTCGGGGTGCAGCACAGTCCTTTTGTCTCCTCATGACCAGTTCTAAAAGCGAAACAGCGCGTCAACGGCTGAAGGTGCTGGAACAATCCCAGGATGGTTTCTTTATTTCAGAAATGGATCTGCGCTTTCGGGGACCGGGTGCTGTTTTGGGCACCAGACAATCAGGATTGCCAGATTTTGCGCTGGCGAGTCTGGTGGAAGATCAAGAGGTGTTGGAAATTGCGCGGGATGCGGCGCAAAAGGCGATCGATAAGGATCCAACGCTCGATCGGTGGGCGGCGATGAAAGCAGAACTGGATTACCGCTATACCCGACTGCTGGGTGGCGCAATTTTAACCTAGCGGGAGACACGTCACGGATACGGCACATTTTGCTGGAATCGCGGTGATTTTGTGGGATAAATCGTATTAGCGATCGGTCCCCATTCTCTAGTAAGGTGAAGCCGGATTAAATCCTTTGCCTGTACATGAGCTTCGTTTGACTTCTATGGAAACTTCACGCAATCTAGCTGTTCTATTTTCGGTTCCAGAATCCTTTCTTCTCTCTGGTTTAGAATGCATTAGCACTCAATATCAACAAGAGATTCATCCCGCTTTTTTGATCTATGGAACGATGGAATTTGAGGCATTTGCAGCGGTCGAGAAGGCACGAAATGGCAAAGCCTTGGAAATGTTTATCCATGCGTCAAATCCAGCGGGCGATCAGCCGCTCAATCCTGAAGTGACTTGGAAAGGGATTTATCTCGGCATTGAACCTGCAACCGCAGGGGGACGCTACAAAGGCAAACCCATCTATCGTCCAGCGGCGACCCTCGGCGGCAAACCTTCGGCGTTGTTTTGGAAAGTGAGTGATCTTAAAAAACAAATTGCAGGAATGCCGATCGGTCGAATGCAAACGCTCGGTAAAAAGACGCTGCTGGCCGATCGCTACCTCCCCGACAAACCCACCCTCATCGAATACCCCTTCCACCAAACCAAATGGTTTAAGCCCTAAATTGGAATAAATCCTTGATGAGGAAAGCGTACATTTCAAATCAATCACTCTAAAAGGTTTGCCATTCTTCGCGATTCAAGGAAAACCCATTTCCCGCTGGATTCGTACAGGTCAATCCATCCCGACTAGACTCACAGGTAAATCCATGTTTTTTCCAGGTTTGTCCATATTGGATAACCGGATGATTGGGGGATTGAACTGAGTCTGAAGCACATAGAACCGAGGGCTTTTTACGATAGGAAAGTATAAGTCCTGATCCCCAGTCTGCATTGTCACAGGAGCCATCCTTAGGACGCGGTGGCATGGGATTCAGAGAACTCAAAATTTCACAGCGCAAGAAGCTCTCTTCAAGGGCCATACGAGACGATCGATCGGATGGCGCTCTCAACATGCAGTGAATGTTTTTACTGGGCAACATAAACCCTGTGGTCGTTAGGACAGGCTGCTCGAACACGGGCTGCTTGGATGGTTTGGGAATCGGCTGATCGTCCGGTGAGTCGTCCGCTTCAATGGTTTCTGCTTGAACAGAAGGTTGCGCTGGGGATTGGCTGTCACGGCCTTGACGCGCAGGGGGAACGGACTCAGTTGCGGGGGCGATCGAGGGCTTTGTGGAGGGCGAAGCGGGAACGCTTGAGACCGGGGTGCTGCTGCAACCGATCGTGACAAGACTGACGAGGCCCACCAAAAGATTGAGGGTAAGAATTGGACGGTGTATGCGGCTCATGGGATTAAATGCTTTGGAGTTAACCTAGGTATCCCATCAGGCGCTGGGCTTATGCATCAGTGGTAGCGCTTCAAATGAATCGATCGTCGATCGTTCGGATTCGGGCGATGTGGGTGCTGTATGGTGAACATCCGCCGGATGAGTGAAGGACGATCGCCCCTCCTCCAAACCCTGTATTTCCTGTTAGAATTTCATATAGCTGTTTTATGAAGGGTTAAAAATGCAACAGATGATCGTTGATTTACCTGATGATTTAGCTTTACGTTTGAGTCCACTCCGATCGCAATTGCCTCAAATTTTGGAAATGGGTTTGCGGGAATGGAATTCGGATGTGACTTCGGAGTTTTCGGGTTTGGCGGAGATTTTGGAGTGTTTGGCAGGGTTGCCAACTCCTGAGGAGATCTTGGTGCTGCGTCCTTCTGAGAAATTGACAGAACAAATCTCAGCGCTGTTAGAAAAGAATCGAACGATCGGGTTGAATGAGTCAGAGGAACGACTTTGGCAACACTATGAGTATGTTGAATATTTAGTACAAATGGCAAAGGCGAAAGCACTTTTGAAGTTGAAAGTCTCATGAGTAAGAGCTATGTTTCTGCGGCGTTGCGACGACAGGTTTACGATCGTGCAAATGGTTGCTGCGAGTATTGTTGGTTGCCTGAACTGGCTGCATTGATTTCCCATGAGGTAGACCATATGATTGCGGAAAAGCATGGTGGGCAGACGGATGGGGTTAATTTGGCGTTGGCTTGTACGAGTTGCAACAAGTATAAAGGCAGTGATCTGGCATCGATTGATCCACTAAATGGTGAGATTGTTCGTTTATATCAGCCTCGGAATGACAGGTGGCGAGATCATTTTCAATTCCAGAGTGGTGAGATTTTACCTTTGACGGCGATCGGTCGGGTGACGGTGCGGTTGTTGCAGTTAAACCGATCGGAACGGGTGGCGATTCGTCGTGTGCTTGAGCAAGCTGGAGTACTGCAAATTCCTGAGTGACTGACGATCGCCTCTCCCCAAAAAGCCGTTGGCAAAGACTCTCCGTGAGGAGAATTGCCCATCCCTACGATTCCCATTCCTGTAAGCAATCGTCTTTACGACAGAAAACTGTTGGTGCTAACCTCTCGGAGACAATCGCTTTTCCGTTGGTGGATGGGCGATCGGGTGTTGTTAAAATTTGCTATGAGTAGAGTCCAGCCTAGATTGTCATTTGATAGAATCAGTTATTCCCATAGATTGATGGTCTTATCCCCATTCCATGATGATCCTGTATAGTAATCCATCGAATTGGGAACCCACTTATTGCCAGTCTCCTTAGGTTCTAACCATGCTTCAAACCCGTCATGCCGTGTCCAAGGTGCTCCATTGGTGCTTTTCATCTTATCTAGACTAAATAGCTTACTCACATTACCTGCGGTCTTGCTATTATTGCTCTCTAACATTTCAGTGAAAGCAGTAACCACGGCTCCATGATGTTTATCAGGCGAGAACCCCCCAAACTGAAATTCAAATGATTCATCAGCAGTTTTAGCGCGATCGGAAGAACCTGCTAAACTTCCATAGAAACTCCATGCCCAGTCAGAATAATCACTAAATTTCACCGCCTGATCATTATATCCTTGAGCAGTTTGTGTGGCTGGATCTAAGGCAATAAGTGAAGATATTCCTTTCAGCCCTTTTGCAATTTCATATGCAACAAAGCTTCCTAAGCTATGTCCAGCGACATTAATTTTTGATGCAGAAATTCCCCAAGAATTGATAGCATCTACCGCAAATTTTGCTGTCGAGGTAATCCAAGTTGATGCAGCCTTAAGGGAAGCAAAGAATTTATCATGCTCAGTTAAAAGGTCGTAAGATCCTGTTTTCGATGCATTACTCCAATCAAGTGTTAACACTTGATCTCCATCTTCATACCCGTCAATAGCATTTGCCAAGCCCCCTAGCTTACCTTGTGAGTCATCGTTCCATCCATGAATTACAATCCATGTTTTCTTATTCTCTATGTTTTTCCCATCGATTCTTTTCAAAGTTGCATTTTTCACCTCTCCACCCTTAGTGACGCCTAATGTTCCTGTGAATGAATTTCCCAATTCAGGTTTTGTTTCAGGTATGGCAGATAGTGTATCGATCGCAAATGGCACAGTCTGTCCAAAAGATCCTCCGGCTCCGGGTCTTTGAACTTCTACATGCAAGTGCGGTCCAGTACTCCAACCGGAATTTCCACTATATCCAATCAGTTGTCCAGCATTTACTGTACTACCAAGAGTTAAACCTGTTTGATTGTTGAATCCTTGTTTCAGATGTAGATAAGCCGATCGATAACCACCATCATGTTCAACAAGCACATAGTTAAAGTTGTTGGCGTTGCTAGGTCCACCCCCAGTATCGGGATAGACATCTCGCACAGCAATCACTTTACCCGATCGCATTGCATACACAGGCGTTCCGATCGGCACAGCATAGTCGATCGCATATTGTTGTCGTCCAATATGTGACGTTGAACCCCCTGGTCCTTGGCTGACGCTACCTGCTCCCATTAATGGATGTGAGAATCCAGTCAATGGATTTTGCGGTGTTGGATTATCGATTAGTCTAGGTTGCGTTGGAGTAACGATGCCCGAATTGTCGGAATTGCCTGTAAAGTAAACGACTGCTTTCTGTCCATTCCAAATGATGTAGCCATTCTTAAAGGTCTGCTTGAGCGTGCCATTCCCTTGAGAGACTTCACCGGAAGTTGGTACGCCTAATCTTCCATTCAGACCATTATTTCGTAAGAATTCCTCACGAATCTTCCCATAAATTGGGAACGTTCCCCGATCGCTACTGACGATCGAGCCACCCTCAAATACTTGATAACTCGTACCACTGGAATGGGTAATGACTCCAGAAATCGGCTTCCCTAAGATTCCATTCGGTCCATTTTTACCAATATAAACAGGATGGAAATTGCCACCGACAGTAATCCCACCAATGACGATCGAACCACCACCTGGATTGCCTGTGTCAGAGGCGGGCTGTGGCAACGGCGTTGAACCCGGTGCGTTCCCATTGACTAACGCACTCGAAATCCATTGATTAGTGCCTGAGATACGATACCAGCGCTCATCTGGAGTCCCCAACCAAACATCTGTTACCCGAGTGCCATAGTCCCAGCCATCAAAGCGGAGTGCCGTTTGATAGGCTTTCCCTGGACCAGCTTCTGGATAATTAGTCCCTGGACCTGTACGAACACGCGCACCTGCGGTCGCCATAATCCAACCCGTGAAATCCGTCGATCGGACTGCCACAGGGTTTTCTCCTAAAGTGACATTTCCCTCACCGCTCCAAGTCGTCGGCACTGAGTATGGTGTCGGAGCCGTATAAGGAATGGCAGTAGCCCGTTCAGTCAGTTCGATCGCCTTCTCTACATTCAAAAGCCCCGAACCCGTATACTCATCCCAGCCCGTTTCAGCAACATCCGTAGCAGTCAATTTCAGAATGTTGATGATTTGTTGATTATTGAGTTCAGGATTGAGTTTCCACAATTCTGCGATCGTTCCAGAGACTTGCGCCGCTGCGATCGAACTCCCAAACATGTGTCCTGTTCCACTCCCAACCGTCGAAAATAACGGATTCGTTTCAGTTCCACCAGGAGCCAGCAGATCTAAGCCAGGTCCATATCCGGAATAATTGGCACGGTAATTACCATCCGAAGCACCAACCGTAATAATATTTTCAAACTCGCGAGAAGCTTGCCCAAGGACGGACATCAGACTCTTTGTATTGCCTGCTGCTGCTACGATTAAGACATTATTTTGGCGTGCATACTCCAGTGCAGTCCGCTCTTCTGGAGTCAATTCATAACGAGTAACAACCTGAGTGCCATTCGCATCACTCGTTATAGTTTGTTGCGTCAGATCAAAACTCAAATTGACGACAGCATGATTTTGTCCGAGTTCTTTGACCTTATTTACAAATTCAGTCAGAGATCTTGCCCACTGCCCAGATCCCACAGCTCGACCGATCCAAATTGGACCTTCATTTGTAATGCCATTGATCCCAATGCCATTATCTTGAGTGGCACCGATAATGCCTAAAACTGCCGTACCGTGGTCGTCTTCAGGTCTTGTGCTAGAAGAGAAGAATGGATCAGAATCGTTATCATTCCAATCACGTCCTGCAATAATTCGACCATAATCAATATCAGGATTATTTCGGCTAAATCCATTGTCAATAATACCGATCAGCGGCGGATTGCCAATTCCATCGCCAACCACATTCACATGAGCATTAAACGTAATACTCTGCTGTGCCCGAATCTTCCCAACGATCGAAGACTCCCGGTTCGCGAAGAAATCTTCCGTACTCCAGAAGTCACCCCGAGTATTCGCTGCCGCATTGAAGATCACATCCTGAAGTGAACCCCTAACTTCGGACAGGAAAGAAATGGATTTAAGGAGATTCTTCCTTTATATCACATTTCTGATTACGTTGCTCTTCCCATTTCTTTTCATACTCATCCGGTGTTAAGTATCCCAA
>JAAFJU010000241.1 GCA_013298165.1 Synechococcales cyanobacterium bin31.maxbin.ball.101
TATTTTGACCTGAGATCAAGAGTTGATCGCCCGCTAGAATGGAAATGTTACTCCCCTGGACATTATTAAAAACGTTGCTCTCAATCCAACTGCCATTAACGACGCGCACGATCGGTGCCTGCAACGTCAAAGCCCCAGCCGCCTGATCTGAAAAATCCAGATTGCTCACAATGCTATTATCAACGTCGATCGACCGACTCGCCTGAATCCGAATATCACCCGTTTTCTGGTTGGAAGCAATGGCTGTGGATTGAATCAAAGCCTGGTTCGCGATCGTGATTTCTGGCGCGGTCAATTTGATATCGCCCGATCGTGTATTGTCACCCAAAAAAGTCGCACTGCTAATGGTTGTAAAAGTGCCCAGAATGCCCGATCGGTCTTCTACAAGTGCAATCCGATCGGTGGCATCCAGCGTAATATTTCCCGCATTTCCATTGCCCAGACTTTGGGTCGTAATCGTACTGCCATTACGAAGCACGATCGACTTTCCCGAAACCTGAATCGCATTCCCCGGATTGGCCACGCCTGGAAAGGTCTTCGCTTCCACAAAACTCAGCTTGTCTAAAACCACAGCGTTAGCCGCCTGAATCGTCAGTTTTCCGGCTGGATTAGACTCTGATGTGAAGTAGGAGGACTGAATTCGGCTAGAGGTAGCATTCAAATCCCCCACTTGCAGCGACAGATTTCCACCATTACTCGTTGTCAGATTCGATCGGTCCAAGGACAATTGACCCAAGGTTTGGATATCGAGCGTTTTAGCCGTAGCACTCGCCCGGTTAAAGGCAATCTCAGGCGCAATCAACGTCAACGCCTCTGGCACCTCCAAATTGCCAAAATTTTGAATCACACCCGATTTTTGAGCAGATGACTGAGAACCCCATTGAACACCGATCGGCACATTGACGCTGAGCACCGGAGCCACCGTCCGATCGCTCCCAAAGGTTTTGCCGTCAGTAAATTTCAAAATTGGCGCAGTGGTCGCAAAGAACGACCCACCCACATTCAGCGAAGACTGCGGCCCGAAGGTAATTCCATTGGGGTTGATTAAAAAGAAGTTCCCTGGTGCTTGAATCTCTCCGTCGATCCTCGATCGCCTCAGTCCTGTCACCCGCGTAATAATATTCTGGATTCCACTCTCAGGCTGAAACTTGGCAACCTGACCCGTCGGGACTGAAAAGGTGTCAAAACTATGAAATAAATTTCTGCCGGACTGGGTTCCTCCCGTAATCAAGTTGCCCTGAACGATCGTCGGATTGGGTAGACTGCCATCACTAACGATCGGATTACTTCTCGCTAGACTAGATTGTGACAAAGTTAACGCAAAAACAGTAACGTTTAGTATCTGAAAACTGAACGCTTGAAAACTTAGTGTCTTAAATGTGTGCAATAAACAACGATCGTCTCGATTCTGCAGCGAGATCGGACAATCTAAAATATTACGGATCACAGCGCTCGGTCCCATACTTTAAACATTAAGTCAATCACCTGAACGATATAAAAACAGAGCACTCCTCCATAGTCCCGCAGATTTGCTGAATAATCAGGATAGTTTGACGGATTTCATGTAAAAGATACTTAATATCACCGAGCCTTAGAGGATCTATATGGATTTCCTTAAAAATTAATCCTAAGGACAGTTAGGGAGCATTAGAACCGATCGGCTTAGTGAACCGCATGGGGACTGGCCGGATTATTGAGCCAACTCAACATTGCCCGAGCATCCATAGGCTTCGAGTAAAGAAAGCCTTGACCGATATGACAGCCTGCATTCGTCAGAAAATCGCGCTGCTGCGAGTTCTCAATTCCTTCAGCCACCACCTTTAAACCCATACTCTTCGCCATGGAAATGATGGTGCTAGAGATCATCGTGGCATTTCGATCGCGGTTAAGCTGACGAACAAACGACTGATCAATTTTTAATTCATCAATCGGAAGCTGACTGAGATAGCTCAACGACGAATACCCCGTCCCAAAATCATCGATCGCCAGCCTCACACCAAGCTTCTTCAACTTCTTTAGCTTTTCAATGGTGAGGGTAATCTCCTGCATCAGCGAACTCTCCGTCAACTCCAACACCAAGAACCGAGGCTCCATCCGAGTCTCCTGCAAAATCTGAGCCACCATTTCTAGCAAGTCAGGATTGTCGAACTGCCGCATGGAGAGGTTAACGGAAATACTAATGGGATTACACAAATGCTCCGACCAAGCCATACTCTGCTGACAGGCCGATCGCAAGGCCCATTCCCCTAATGAGGCAATCAGTCCCGATTCCTCTGCTACCGGGATAAAAGACTCCGGCGACACCACCCCTCGCTCTGGGTGGGTCCATCGAGCGAGGGCTTCAACCCCCACTAACTGACCTGTAATGAGGTTGACTTGGGGCTGATAATACAGTTCAAGCTGCGATCGTTCGATCGCCTGGGCGAGATCGGTCGTGATGGCTTGGCGATCGTTTTCCAAGGCCACGATCGCGGGATTGTAAAAGCGAAAGCCCGTCGTCGCTTGATCTTGACACCAGCGCCTTGCTACATCCGCCTGAAGCAGCAGCGCCTCAGAATGAACACTGTGCTGAGGAAAGAGTGCAATCCCAATGCAACATTGCAGCCGCAACTCTTCTCCCAAAATCATATAGGGCACATTCAGAATACTCAGCAGCGTCTGTGTAAACTCGCTAATACTAGACCGATCGCCCGCATTCTCCAATATCACCCCAAATTCATCCTCCCCCAACCGCGCCACAAATCCCGGATTGCCCACGGTCGATAGCCGTCCAGCAACAGCCTGCAAAAGCTGGTCTCCCGTCTCTTGACCCAGAACTAGACAGACGCTGCGATAGCTAGTCACTTTAATGGATAAGGTTGCAATAGAAGACCTGAATCGATCGCCGATGGATTCTCTATCTTCTGATTGGCTACAGATTGCCTTCAGTTCCTCTTGAAAGCGCGATCGATTGGGCAGGTCCGTCAGATCATCCCAATGGGTCAACTGAACGAGTTGATCCTTAACTTCTTCAACTTGTTCTAAGTAACAGCGACTAAAATTTGCTCGTTTAATGAAGGCAGACTCGATCGCCTCGACCAAATCCCGGCTCCGACAGGGCTTGATCAAGTAGTCGTCCGCCCCCAGATTCATCCCCTGCCGAACTTCTGAATGACTCGCGCGCGCACTCAAAAAAATAAAAGGAATCGTCGCCAACTCCGCATCTTGACGAACAGCCCTAAGCACGTCATAGCCATCGAAGTAGGGCATCCGAATATCGCACAGGATCAGATCCGGACGAGATTCACGAATAACGTCCAGTCCGGCAAGACCATCCGGAGCTTCCAAGGTATGAAATTGATTTAGTGTGAGCGTCTCTACCAGATATTGACGGATCAATGCTTCGTCTTCAATTACTAAAACTGTCTTCATACGGAGTAGTTGCATAACCTGGGTAAAACAAGGCTTGTCTGTCTGCTGCGGACCACCGACCTAGGGAGATAAACAGCAATCGTCGCTGAGCCTAAAGAGGGAAAACAAAAAGTGGCAATAAAGAAAGGAGATCATAATTAATTCAAGCCACTGACTCATGTTGACTGCGCGATCGACAACCTAAGCGATTTTGGGCAATCTAACTAGGGAGAGCAGCAGAGAATTTTTCGGATTTTACTTATAGATGCAGAGATTATACTCAATTCCCCCAAGGATTCCAGAGGGGGACATGAGCGGAACATCCTGCCTAACTCAGAAGTAATCACTTAACATCATAATCACTGACATAAAACACAAAGTAGAGATCTTTTTTCTAGGGCGTATCCTAGGCTACATTATCCAGGATAAATTCCCCAAACAAGCCTCGCCCCAGAAAACAGCCTAATTTTCTTGATTCGGGTCAGAAAAACTCACAGTTCAGATTCGCCGATCAAAGTCTCATAGAAAAAGTCCTGGATCCACAAACTTTTTCTCTAGTCGAGATTGTGACTAAAACCACATTTAATGCAAAGAATGCCACAGCTTAAGAACTTGTTAATCTTGTGGACTCACAGCCTGAAATACTCAAATCTCTCTAGCTAAGCTACTGGACATGCGGTATAATCGTCCTCTTGTAAACCCTTGAAACGTCCAAGTTAGTCCTGGGAAGGTTGCCACTCCTTTGTGGAACGCTCCTTAGCCAGGATGAAGGTGTAAGTTGTGGAGCTGATCGTCCGGTGCCGTTGGGTTGTAGCAATATTAATCCGATCGCTTGGGTCCAGTCAGTTTCTACAGACGCATCGTACAGGAGGCGAATTTTGCCAGAGAATAACTAGGAAATCGCTAGCATGGTCAGTCAGAATACGAAGGTTGATGTCGGTTTTACCCACGAAGATTTCGCGGCGTTGTTGGATAAGTATGACTACCACTTCAGCCCTGGGGACGTAGTCGCAGGAACCGTTTTTAGCTTGGAGCCTAGAGGTGCGCTGATCGATATCGGTGCTAAGACGGCTGCCTATATCCCCATCCAAGAAATGTCGATCAACCGCATCGACACCCCTGAAGAAGTTCTGCAATCGAACGAGACCCGTGAGTTCTTCATCTTGGCAGATGAGAATGAAGATGGTCAGTTGACACTCTCGATTCGCCGCATTGAGTACATGCGCGCTTGGGAGCGGGTCCGTCAGTTGCAAGCCGAAGACGCCACCGTGCGCTCCTTGGTCTTCGCCACTAACCGTGGGGGTGCGCTGGTCCGGATTGAAGGTCTTCGTGGATTTATTCCTGGATCCCACATCAGCACTCGTAAGCCTAAGGAAGAGTTGGTCGGCGAAGAGCTGCCCCTCAAATTCTTGGAAGTGGATGAAGAGCGGAACCGCTTAGTCCTCAGCCATCGTCGTGCCCTAGTTGAGCGTAAGATGAACCGTCTGGAAGTCGGCGAAGTCGTCGTCGGAACGGTTCGCGGCATCAAGCCCTACGGTGCATTTATTGACATCGGTGGTGTCAGCGGCTTGCTCCACATTTCTGAAATTTCCCACGATCACATTGACATGCCCCACAGTGTGTTTAACGTGAACGATGAAGTCAAGGTCATGATTATTGATCTCGATGCAGAACGCGGTCGGATTTCGCTGTCCACAAAACAGCTTGAGCCTGAACCCGGCGACATGGTGAAGAACCGTCAAGCCGTGTACGATCAAGCCGAAGAAATGGCCGCTAAGTACCGTGAAAAACTGAAGGAACAGGGAAC
>JAAFJU010000033.1 GCA_013298165.1 Synechococcales cyanobacterium bin31.maxbin.ball.101
TTGTGTATTGCATGGGGATACTGCCTCAGAGGCGTTCCTTTCTGAGATTGTCGGGGCAGAGCCTTGGGTCGGAATGCGCCATCCCAATATGGAATCCATGTATGAGTATGGCAGCCGATCGGGCTTTTGGCGATTGCATCGGATGTTTTCGTCGCGCGGTATTCCCGTCACGGTTTATGGCATTGCCATAGCCCTAATGCGCAATCCCGAAGCCGTCGCAGCCATGAAAGAATCCAACTGGGAAATTGCGAGTCACGGCTATCGCTGGATTGATTACAAGAATGTGGATATAGCCATAGAACGATCGCACCTGCAACGGGCGATCGAGATTCATACGGCTGTCACAGGGAGCCGTCCTCTAGGCTGGTATACGGGACGCAGTAGTGAGAATACGCGGCGATTGGTTTTAGAAGACGGTGGATTTCTTTATGATTCTGATAGTTACGGTGATGATCTGCCCTATTGGGTGCCGGGGATCGATCAGAAACCACATTTAGTGATTCCCTATACATTAGATAACAATGACATGCGATTTGCAACCAATCAGGGGTTTAACTCAGGCGATCAATTTTTTAGTTATTTGCGCGACGCCTTTGATATATTGTATTCAGAAGGCGAAACGGTGCCGAAAATGATGAGCATTGGTTTACATTGTCGATTGGCGGGGAGACCTGGCCGATCGGCTGCATTGGCAAGGTTTTTAGACTATGTGCAGGGCCACGATCGGGTCTGGCTTTGTCAACGCATCGACATTGCAAAGCATTGGCATCAATACCATCATCCATAGCAAAATCCTATGCTGACGACTCATGTTTTGGATACGGCGAATGGTTGTCCGGCGGCGGGTGTTGAGATTGAACTCTGGTCGATGCAGCCCGATCGCTCCATACGCCTCAAAACCGTCGTCACCAACCTTGATGGTCGGACGGATGAACCGTTGTTGATGGGTGAAGCGTTTCAGCCTGGAAACTATAAATTGGTCTTTTATATTGGCAAGTACTTTTCTGAAGGAGACGAATCTAAATTCATTTTTCTTGACCAAATTCCAATTCAGTTTGGGATTGCGGATATTCAAGCTCATTATCATGTCCCTTTATTGGTATCACCTTGGTCCTATAGTACCTATCGTGGGAGTTGACTTATGGCGTACTCAATGGCGCAACTGAACCAAATGGACCGATCGCAGTTTACGGATGCCTTAGGTCATATTTTTGAACAGACTCCGACGATCGCCGCTACCGCTTGGGAACAGCGGCCTTTCCAGGATTGGGCGACGCTTTATAAAACGATGGTCGATGCTCTGTGGCAATTATCTTCGGACCAGCAGCTTGCCTTGATTCGATCGCATCCAGATCTGGGCAGTCGGCTTAAGATGGCAAAGGCTTCGGTGCAAGAGCAGGCTGGCGTCGGACTCGATCGCCTTTCGCCCGATCGCTTTTTGCAATTGCAAACCATGAATCAGAAATATCGCGATCGGTTTGACTTTCCCTTTATTATTGCGGTGAAAAATCATACTCAAGAGAGCATTTTGGAGGCATTTATCAATCGTCTACAAAATCCCTCGGAGATTGAATTCAAACAGGCATTGTTAGAGATTTTGACGATCGCCCGGTTTCGATTACTGGAGTTAGCTGACTTAGAGAACGACATAGACGCTCTGGCGATCTGCCCCCCAGCCCTCAATTCTGGGGGAACCGGACTGGAGAGTTTAGAGGATTTACAGACTGTTCAGAACTTACAGGATTCAAAACGCTTGGATTTGTTGGTGGTGAATGGCGATCGGTTGATGACTCGCATTTTTGAATTGGCGAAGATTGGCGAATTGTCGAATGGTGGAGTCTGTCGTCTTGCTTTTAGTGATGAAGATATTCAGGCTCGACAGCAGGTGTCGGATTGGATGCAGGAAGCCGGAATGACGGTGCGCGTGGATGCAGCGGGAAATTTGATTGGGCGGTATGGGGGGGTGCATGACAAGGCGGCGATCGCAACCGGGTCTCACATTGATACAGTGCCTGTGGGCGGTCGTTATGATGGGGTTTTGGGGGTTTTGGCGGGGATTGAAATTGTGCAGACGCTGCAGGATCATGAGTTGCAATTGCAGCATCCGATCGAGGTGATTGTCTTTAGTGATGAGGAGCGATCGGTGATTGGCTGTAAGGCGATGAGCGGTGCTGTTCTGGAACTACCAGAGTATTACGATCGTACCGATGGCACGAGTATTCAAAGCTGTCTGACCAAGGTGGGTGGCAATTGGGATCAAATTCATCGGGCAAAACGAGATCGGAATGATATCGCCGCTTTTATTGAATTGCATGTTGAACAGGGTGGCGTATTGGAAGCTCAACGTGTGCCCATTGGCATTGTGCAGGGCATCGTCGGTCAGCATCGCTTTGCGGTGAAGATCACCGGGCGGATGAACCATGCTGGGACGACGCCCATGACCGATCGGCAAGATGCCCTGCTGGCTGCGGCGAAAATTATTGTGGCAGTGAATGAGATTGCCACTTCGACGCCCGGTGATCAGGTGGCTACGGTGGGGTATTTGACGGTGTTACCCAATGCGACGAATACGGTGGCTGGGGAGGCGGATCTGCGGATTGATTTGCGGGATTTGTCGGGGGAAAACTTGGTCCATTTGATTCGGAGTATTCGCCAGAGGATTGCAGAAATTGCGATCGAAACGGGAACCACCATCACCTTTGAAGAAATGCTCAATCTCAAGCCCACCTTAGCCAAAGGTCGGATTCAAGAAACCATTTCTCAAGTTTGCCAAGTTCTTCAATTGGACTACTGTTATCTTCCCAGCCGAGCGGGTCATGATGCTCAGGAAATGGGGCGTTTTACGCCGATGGGTATGATTTTTGTGCCGAGTCAGCAGGGACTGAGCCATTCAGAGGCGGAATACACTCGCCCCGATCATTGCATTCAAGGTGCCAATGTTTTGTTGCAGAGTTTTTTGATGCTCGATCGGGAAGAACCGATCGGATAACATCAAATCTTCTAATGATCAAATCCTAGCTAGCGTCACCTGTTCGGATTGGTCTTGGTATTTGCCTTTGCGGGTTTCGTAACTGACCGCACACCGATCGCCTTCAAAAAACAGCAATTGCACAATGCCTTCATTGGCATAGATGCGACAATCGGCATTGGAAGAATTTGAAAATTCCAGTGTCAAATGTCCGCGCCATCCGGCTTCTGCGGGGGTGAGATTTGCGATCAAACCGATGCGGGCGTAGGTTGATTTTCCAATACAAATAACGGTGACATTATCAGGTAGGTCAATTCGCTCTAAAGCCACACCCAGCCCGTAGGTATGCGCAGGCAGGATAAAGAATTCACCGGATTCATCTTTATGGAGCTTTGCGGGTTCGAGATTTTCAGGGCTAAAGCGCTTTGGATCGACGACCGTGCCGGGAATATGACGAAAGATTTGAAAATCGTTGGCGGACAGTCGTAGATCATAGCCATAACTACTCAAACCATAGGAAATCACCGGATTACCATCCACACGGCGAATCAATTCAGGATGAAACGGTTGAATCATGCCCTGTTGAGCTTTTTCAGTAATCCAAGTGTCGTGCTTAATCATGATCTTGTGAACGATGAGGGTTAGAAATAGGGTTTAGAACTTGAGAGAGTGGTTGAAAATCTGTTTGTGAGTATTCCAATACCCGATCCCCCTAGCCCCCTTAAAAAGGGGGAACCAGATTAGGAGGGGGAGCCAGACTCAAAAGGAAACCAGAATCCCAATCAAAGTCCCCCTTTGTAAGGGGGATTTAGGGGGATCGGGTCTCCAGCGTCACGACTTTTTTCAAACAGCCTCTAACCTTGCGTACTGCGCCGGAGTTCCGTAATTTGGTCTGCCACATCTAAAATGGCATCCGGCATATCGGGACCTGTCAAAATGACTTCGACATGTTTTGGGCGCTTGCGGATGAAGTCTAGCACCTCAACGGGCGGAATTAACCCAAACTGCATCGCCACACTCAACTCATCTAGGACGACCATTTCATACTGCGCCTCAGAAATCACCCGCTTCGTATATTGCCAAAGGTCCACGATCGCCCGCGCCTCCTCTTCCGTCACCTGCGGCGTATCCAGACATCGGGGCAAATCACACCGCACCCAATCCAAGTTCTGACCAAACTGCATCGGCCGATCGTACCCCTGCCCAATGCCGCCCTTCATAAACTGCACCACCAGCACCGACGTCCCCTGACCCGAAATCCTCAGGGCCTGCGCCATCACCGACGTAAAAAAGCTGCGGTGCGGCGACGTAAACACCTGCACCGACCCTTCGATCGCCAAATTCAGCGCCGCCAAATTCAAAGAACCCCGCCCCGGCGCACGGCTCTCCGCACCCTGAGCCGTAGGAAGCAAAGACCGCTGCAATTGAGACACCATAGAACTCTCTCAGGTAAGGACTCGAAACCACATCACACCACACTCTCGACAGCATCACCTGTCGTCGATCGCCCGCAGATTTAGCGCACAATCAGATCCGTGATGCCCATCAAACACCAGATATAGGAAACCGTCAATAGGCAAACACAAAATACATCAAAGTAGTTCATACGTATTATACGATCGTCTTGAAAAAATTCCCCATAGCAATTTCTGGAATTCCCACGGGAACCTTGTATTAGTGAAATATCCGTATTCGCGAGGACGATCCTGTGGGACTTTTTGACAAAATTCGGGGCGAATTTATTGACATTATCGAGTGGTTGGATAATTCCAACGACACGATCGCCTACCGTTTCGAGCGCTTCCAAAACGAGATTAAAATGGGCGCAAATCTCGTCGTCCGCCCCGGTCAAAAAGCCGTCTTCGTCAACGAAGGCCAAGTCGCCGACGTCTTCGAACCCGGCACCCACGTCCTCAGCACCCAAAACCTCCCCATCCTCAGCACCCTTCAAGGCTGGAAATTCGGGTTCAACTCGCCGTTCAAAGCCGAAGTCTATTTCTTCAGCACCCGCATCTTCACCAACCAAAAATGGGGTACCGCCAACCCCATCATGATGCGCGACGCCGAAATGGGTCCCGTCCGCCTGCGTGCCTTTGGGTCTTACAGCATTCGGGTCAACGATCCCCAACAAATGCTCGAAGAACTCGTCAGCACCGACGGACTCTTCCAGGTGGATGAAATCAATGATCAGATTCGCAATATGATCATGACCTCCTTTGCCAATAACCTCGGCGCAAGTCGGATTCCCTTGCTGGATCTCGCGGCCCGCTATGGTGAACTGGGCGAAACCATCCGAATCACCATGCTTACTGATGTTCAGAAGTTTGGTTTGGATCTAACGCAGCTTTTAATTGAAAACATTTCGCTCCCCGAAGAAGTCGAAGAAGCCCTCGACAAGCGGGCCTCCATGGGCATCCTCGGCAACATGCAGCAATATGCTCAGTTCCAGGCGGCCAATGCGATCGAAGCCTCAGCCAACAACCCTAACGGCGGCGGCAGTCCCGGTCTCGACTTCGGCGTGGGTATTGCCATGGGTCAACAAATGATGAATGCCTTTGGGAATCAGCAGCCCATGAATCAGCCCATGAATCAAGCGCCCGCTGCCAACATGCCCCCGCCCCCACCCCAAGCGGTCCAATGGCACCTGTCCCGCAATGGCCAAAACCTGGGTTCTTTCCCCGCTGAGCAGCTCCTGCAAAACGGACTCACCCGCGAAACCTACGTCTGGAAAACAGGCATGGCGGGCTGGCTTCCCGCGAGCGAAGTTCCTGAAATGGTCAATATCTTAGGCTCCGTTCCGCCACCGCCTCCGATGGGTTAATTGAGACCCGATCCCCCTAACCCCCTACCCTTCGGGAAGTCTGACGCCTAGAAAAGGGGGGACCGGATTGGACTCAAGTTCAAAGTCTCCCTTTGGACTCAAACTCAAAGTCCCCCTTGGAAAGGGGGATTTAGGGGGATCGGGCATCCAGCTACAACCCATGATCCTTAAATATTCTCTTTAGTTTTGCCTTTGTCCTCACCTTGTCTAACCTTCTATGACCTCTACCCGCGCCAAATCAGAAGCCCGATCGTTTCAGGAATTTCCCTGTTCAAAATGCGGTGGCAAGCTGGAATTCAATCCCAAAGCTGGGAAACTGAAATGTATTTACTGTGGGAATGAGGAAGAGGTTCCGCAGGATGCTGAGGATGTTGAAGAAATCGCCTACGAGGACTTTTTAGAAACCAAGAAAGTCAAAACCGTCGTCCTTTCTGAAACCGCCCTAGAAGTCTCCTGCCCAAGCTGTCGCGCCCGCGTCACTTTTCAGCCGCCGGATGTCGCCGGGAAATGTCCCTTCTGCGGCACCAGCATTGTCAGCAAAGGTGAAAAAGCCCATCCCGTCGTCGAACCGGGCGGCGTCATCCCCTGCAAAATCACTCAAAAAAATGCCCAAACCAATGTCCGAAAATGGCTCGGCAATAATTGGTTTTTACCTAGCTCGTTGAAAGAACTGGCGCAGCAGGAAGGAATGCAGGGTGTGTATTTGCCCTTTTGGACCTATGACGCACAGACCGAAAGCGATTACACAGGCAGTCGTGGTGAATATTATTACATCACCGAAAACTTTTCTGTGACGAATTCAGAAGGCGAAACGGAATGGGAAACTCGTGAAATCAGACATACGCGCTGGTATTCAGTCTCGGGGCATGTTTCACGATTTTTTGATGATATTTTAGTGCCTGCGACAAAGCAATTAGATGAGAAACAACTGAAGAAATTAAGCGGCTGGAATCTGGATCAACTGCTGCCCTATTCACCGTCCTATTTAGCTGGATTTAAAGCGCAACGCTATCAAGTCCCGTTGGAAGCCGGATTGATCACCGCTAAAGAGAAGATGCAATTAGCCCTCAAGAACACCGTCTGCCAAGACATCGGCGGTGATGACCAAACCGTCAATAGCATTAATACCATTCACCACGCCATCACGTTCAAGCATATCCTCCTCCCCGTCTGGATCTCCGCCTACCGCTACCAAAACAAACAGTACCGCGTCATGGTCAATGCCCAGACAGGTCAGGTGTCCGGCGATCGGCCCTACAGCAAAACCAAGATTGCGATCGCGGTTTTTGCGGGGCTTGCGATATTGATTGGTGGGTTCTATTTGTTTGCAAATGCGAAGAAGAGCAGTTCCGGGACTCGACGACGGGTGCGGGTGAGTTTAGTCCAGCCCAGCAATCCGGTTTCTGTCCAAGCCCTTCTGCCCCCCAGCCCCCAATTCTGGGGGAGCCGATCCATTGAGTTAAATTCATAGCCCCCAGAATTGGGGGTTTGGGGGCGGTTCGCCAGTGAGTTTGCTTAACGTTTACGTTGTAAAACCATCAGATCTTGAATGCCTTTCTCAGCCAGATTCAAAATATTATCGAGCTGCGATCGGCTAAAACTCCCAGCCTCAGCCGTACCCTGCACTTCAATAATTCCACCCACTTCGTTCATCACAATATTCGAATCAATATCTGCCCGCACATCCTCCACATAATTCAAATCCAAAAACGCATCCCCATCAATCAACCCCACTGAAATCGCAGCTACCTGGTGAATCAAAGGCGATCGTTCTAGTAATCCCTTAGCCATTAATAGATCCACTGCATCCTGCAATGCAACAAACGCACCTGTGATTGAGGTTGTTCGGGTTCCACCGTCTGCCTGCAACACATCACAATCAATCAAGACGGTCCGTTCTCCCAGCAATTCCATATCCAAGGTCGATCGTAGACTCCGACCGATTAAACGCTGAATTTCTTGGGTGCGTCCCGAGAGTTTCATCGTTTCGCGGTTGTTGCGATCGTGGGTGGCTCCGGGTAACATGCGATACTCCGCCGAGAGCCAGCCGCGCCCTTGGTTTGCCATCCAGCGTGGCACCTGCTCTTCAATGCTCACCGTGCAGAGGACATGGGTCTCCCCACATTTTGCCAGCACAGAACCCGCTGAATGCTTCGTAAAACCATGAATAAACTCGATCGGGCGTAACTGATCAGCGGCGCGATCGTCAGGGCGTTGCCAGGTCATAAGGTTCCTCAGAGTTTGCTTGGCAATTTCATAGTTTACAGGTCTTTTGATGAAGTTTGTTCGGAATTTACCCATTTTTCCTTGAAGGGGGCAGAATAAGATATTCTCCGGCTCCGGCTTCTCCCTATGCGATCGCTTAATTTTGAATTCCTAAAGTCTGACGAACCGCTCCTACACAAACTTGGCACCGCTGCCGAACGCTATTGTTTTGATGATCCGAATGTGAGCTTGTATAAGCTGCGGCAGTTTGGGGAGATGTTGGCGCAGGTGTTGGCGAAGCGGGCGCGCTTGGAGGTGCCGACGGACCAGCATGGGGTGTTGCGATCGCTGTCCGATCGGGGGATTATTCGGGGGGATGTCGATCGGCTCTTTCATGAGTTGCGGAAGACGGGGAATGCGGCGGTTCATAATTTTGGTGGCAGTCAGCGGGTGGCGCTGGAATGTCTGGAGTATGCGTACCTTTTAGCGGGATGGTTTTATCGCGGGTTTATTATTGCGGAGAAGACGTTTAAGCTGCCACCGTTTGTCCCACCCACCTTTCAAGATCCCGCCACGCCATCACTAGAAACCACAAGACTGAAACAGGAAGTCGATCGCTTAAACCAAAAGCTAGCCGAAAGCTTGAGCATCGCTGAACTCGCGGAAGCCGATCGAGTCCGTCAGGCACAGCAATTGTTAGATTTGCAGCAGTCGGCAATGGATGCGGCAACCGAGAAGCAACAGATTGAGCAACGGTTGCGGGAACTGGAAGAACGTGCTCAAGATCTGACGCCGCAGACGTTGCAGAAGCTGGTGAACCGGGCGGTGGATACGACGATCGACCTGGATGAATCAGCAACGCGACGGCTGATCGATCGGCAATTGCAGGCGGCAGGTTGGCTGGCGGATTCGCAAGGGTTGACTCATAGCAGTGGCGCACGTCCTCAGAAGAATGTGAATCAGGCGATCGCGGAAGTTCCGATCGGCAATGGTCGCGCGGATTATGTGTTGTATCTTGGACTGGATGCGGTGGGGGTGATCGAGGCGAAGCGGCGGCGGAAGTCGGTGCAGGAGGGTGGACTGCGGCAGGCGATGCGGTATGCGAAGGGGTTGAACGTGCCGTTTGTGTTTGCGACGAATGGGAAACCGTTGCAGCAACAGTTGCGATCGCAGTCGGGGATTTGGTTTCAGGATTTGCGATCGCAGACGAATGGCAGTCGTCCGATGGGCAGTTGGTTGCAGCCGGATGATCTGAAGGATATGCTGAAGCGCGATCGGGCGGTGGCGGATGCGAAGCTGGGCGAGTTGGAATTTGCGGGGAGTTTGCAACTGTACGACTATCAGCAGCAGGCAGTGCTAGCAGTGGAAACGGCGATCGCAGATCAACGCCGGGAAATCCTATTGGCAATGGCAACGGGAACGGGAAAAACTCGCACGGCGATCGCGTTATGTTATCGGTTATTGCAAGCCGATCGGTTTCGGCGGATTTTGTTTTTGGTCGATCGATCGATTTTGGGCGATCAGACGGAGTTGTCCTTTGGGGAAGTGAATGTGTCGCCGACGTTGCGGTTTTCGGATGTGTTTGATGTGATGGGGCTGAAAAATATTGTGCCTGACATTGATACCCGAGTTCAGATTGCGACGGTGCAAGGATTAGTGAAACGGGTTTTGTATGCGGGCGACAATGGGAAGATTTCACCGGGACAGTATGATTGTATCATTGTGGATGAATGTCATCGGGGCTATACGATCGATCGGGAGATGAGTGACGCAGAATTGGAATTTCGTGATCTCAATGATTACTTATCGAAATACCGACAGGTGTTGGATTATTTCGATGCGGTGAAGATTGGATTGACGGCTACGCCTGCGTTACACACCAGTCAGATCTTTGGTCCACCTGTGTTTTATTACACGTATAATCAGGCGGTGATGGATGGGAAATTAGTGCCTCATGAGCCTGCGATCGCGATTCATACGAAGTTGTCGGATGAGAATGTGATTTGGGAAAGGGATGCGGAGATCGAAACCTTGAATCCGCTGACCAATCAAATTGATATTTTGCAGGCTCCGGATGAGATTACCGTGTCGGTGGAGCAGTTTAATCGGCGGGTGATGGTGCCGGAGTTTAATCGGGTGGTCTGTGAGGCGTTGTGCGATCGGCTTGATCCGTATGGTCAGGGGAAGACGTTGATTTTTTGTGTGACGGATGTTCATGCGGATGAGGTGGTGGGTTTGCTGCGGGAGGGGTTGCGCGATCGGTATGGGGAGATTCATCAAGACTTGGTGGCGAAGATTACGGGGGCGGCGGATCAGCCGAAGGAATGGACGAAACGGTTTAAGAATGAGCAGTATCCAAAGATTGTGGTGACGGTGGATTTGTTGACGACGGGGGTGGATGTGCCGAAGATTACGAATTTGGTGTTTTTGCGGCGGGTGAATTCGCGGATTTTGTATGAGCAGATGATCGGGCGGGCGACCCGGCTGTGCAAGGATATTGGGAAGGAGGCATTCACGATTTATGATGCGGTGGGGGTCTGTCGATCGATGGAAGCCCACACCTCCATGACACCTACGGTCGTCACACCCAAGACCAACTTTCGTGAATTGGTTCGTCAAATTACGGACACCGATTTAAGCAATGGTAAAATCAATGCGATCGCCAACGTCTCTCAAGCCGTCGATCAAATCTTGTCGAAACTGCAACGCCAACGATCGAATTGGACTCAAGAACGCTTATCAACCTTTGAAACGATTGCAGGTGTGACGATCGATGCTTTGGTGCCATTTGTCCGATCGCAGTCACCGACGGAGCTTCAGGCGTGGGTGCGATCGCGTCCGGAGTTAGGGGAGTTTCTTGATCAGCGGGAATCGATGGTGCGAAATCTGTGGATTGCCAACCATGCGGATGAAGTGCGACGAGTTGAGCGGTTGTATAGTGCGTCAGAAGCGAGGGGTAATTCGGCAGGGGATTATCTGGAGCGGTTTCAGGAGTTCTTACGATCGCATAACGAACTGATTGCCTTAACCGTTGTCACCCAGCGACCACGGGAGTTAACCCGATCGCATCTGAAGGAAGTTCGGCAGCTTTTGAGTGAGTCGGGTTTTAATGAAAAAGCCTTGGAAGTGGCGTGGCGGGAGCAAACCAATCAAGAGATTGCCGCGTCGATTATTGGCTTTATTCGGCAGGCGGCGATCGGGGATGCGCTGGTGCCTTGGGCGGCGCGGGTCGATCGGGCAATGCGGGATATCTACGCCAGTCAAGCCTGGACAACGCCTCAACGCAAATGGTTAGAACATATTGAGCGGCAACTGCGAGTGGAGTTGGTGGTCGATCGGTCGGCATTGGATCAGGGGGCGTTTGCGACGATCGGTGGGTTTAAGCAGGGGAATAAGGTTTTTGGGGGCGAGTTGGAGTCGGTGTTGGAGCGGATTTGCGATCGGTTGTGGGTGGATTGTTGAGGCAATTGGTATTACACTTTTGAGTGACTTTAATGGATGAGTTCTCATGACGGCTACAACCGATATCGTTCAGAAGCTTTGGAATCTTTGCAATGTGTTGCGGGATGATGGGGTGACGTATCTTCAGTACGTGACAGAGCTGACGTATCTGTTGTTTCTCAAGATGATGCAGGAGAACCCAAAACAAGAACTTGAATCGATACCAGAGGGCTATCGCTGGAGCGATCTCGTGAGCCATGGGAATGATACTGTTCGGGATTTTTATGTTCAACAACTTCTGCATCTTGGAAAAGCTTCTAAAAGTAAGCATGTTAGACAAGTTTTTGCTAACGCTCAGACTGCTGTTAAGACACCAACAAATTTACGGAAAATAATTGTTAATATTGACGAGCTGGATTGGTACTCGGCGAAAGCAGAAGGGTTGGGCGATCTGTATGAAGGGTTGCTGCAAAAGAATGCGAGTGAGAAAAAGTCGGGAGCAGGACAGTATTTTACGCCTCGGGTGTTGATTGATTCGATCGTGCGCGTGATGAATCCAGAGCCGGGAGAAGTGATCCAAGATCCAGCGGCAGGAACAGGTGGTTTCTTGATTGCAGCGGATCACTTTATTAAATCAAAGACCAGTAACTTATTTGATTTACCTGAGGAACTTCAAGATTTTCAGAAATTTGAAGCTTTTACTGGTGTCGAGTTGGTGCAGGATGCGCATCGATTGCTGTTGATGAATTTGTTACTCCATGGGATTGAGTGTGAGGTGGAGTTGGGGGATTCCTTAGGGAAGGAAGGAAAAGAATTAGGAAAAGCAGATTTGATTTTATCGAATCCGCCATTTGGGACAAAGAAGGGTGGTGGTTCGCCAAATCGCGATGACTTTACGTTTGAAACATCGAACAAGCAGTTGGCGTTTTTACAACATATTTATCGAGGGCTGAAACCCGGTGGTCGAGCAGCAGTGGTGTTGCCGGATAATGTGTTGTTTGAGGGGAATATTGGGCAGAAGATTCGGGTGGATCTGATGGAGAAGTGTGATTTGCATACGATCTTGCGATTGCCGACGGGGATCTTTTATGCGCAGGGGGTGAAGACGAATGTGTTGTTTTTCACGCGGGGGATTTCGGATTATGGCAATACGAAAAATGTGTGGGTGTATGATTTACGGTCGAATATGCCGCAGTTTGGCAAGCGCACGCAATTGACGCTGGAGCATTTTGCGGAGTTTGAGGCGTCGTGGGAGATTAATGATCGCGTAGATGGCGGAGAGATGGGGCGGTTGCGCTGTTTTAGCCGATCGGAGATTAGCGATCGGCAAGACAGTTTGGATATTAGTTGGTTGCGCGATGAGAACGAGGAGCGCAGTGAGGATTTGCCAGAGCCAGAGGTGTTGGCGCGGGAGGCGGTGAGTGAGTTGACGAGTGCGATCGGGGAGTTAGAGGCGATTTTGGCGGAGTTGGCGATAGAATAGGGGGAGATTGCGGGAGGTAAGCTCATGGTGACTTCGGTTCTCGATCGTCCAATTGATGAGATTTTGATGGCGCGGTTTGGGGTCGATCGGGCGGCGATCGTGGCGCTGTGTGAGCGATTTCGGATTGTGGAGATGGGGGTGTTTGGGTCGGCGGTACGGGATGATTTTCGGGAGGGTGGGGAGGATCCTAGTGATGTGGATCTGTTGGTGGTGTTTGAAGAAGGGTATCAGCGATCGTCTCAAGAGCGTTTGGCTTTACGGGAAGCGGCGGAACAATTATTCAAACGAAACGTAGATATTTGTCAGAAAGAGTTGATTGATAATCCTTATCGTCGGGCGAAAATTATACGATCGGCACAGGTGATTTATGTTGCCAAGTGAAGATGATCTGGAATCTCTATGGGATATGCGGAAGGCAATTCATCGAACTCAGCGGTTTACAGTTGGTCTCTCAGAAATAGAGTATCTTGAGAATGATTTGGTACAGAGTGCTGTGGAACGTCAGTTAGAGATTTTAGGAGAAGCAACAAGGCGCGTTTCACGGGAATTTCAGTTGGCTCATCCAGAGTTAGATTGGCGTAATACGATCGGGCTACGAAATGTGATCGCTCATCAATACGATCGATTACAACAAGATGAGATTTGGCGAATTGTACAGACTATTTTGCCTAATTTTTTGACATTGCTAGAGTCTTTGTTACCACCGATCGATGGTTGAGATGGGTGATGGGCAGGCGATCGTCCCTGCAACGGCGGAACGCCCCCCAGCCCCCAAGTTTGGGGGAGCATGAGTGGGAATGGGTTAAAATAAAGGGGTCGTCGATCGGGAGCGGACTGATTATGGGCGCAGCCATTTTAGAGAAGCTACAGAGACTTCCAGAGCCAATGCAGCAGAAGGCTTTGCAATATATTGAGGCGTTGTTGGCAGAGCATCTTCAAGCGGAGGAAGGGTCGATCGTCGTTAATCGTCAAAATGTGTTTGGAATTTGGAAAGGTCAAGTCCACATGGCTGATGATTTTGATGCGCTGCTAGAGGATTTGAAGGAGTATATGTAATCATGATAAACTGAAATAATTCGATCGCGATAGACTAGAGAAACCCCATCGTCATCCAGCACTATGGCAACCATTTTTACAGAACTACTAACCCTAGAGTCAGCCGCAGGATACCTGCAACTTTCTCCAGAAACCATTCTCCGTCAAGTCGAGAATGGTCATCTTCCTGCACAAAAACAGGGCGATCACTGGCAATTTCTGCGATCGGATCTCGATACATGGTCCGATTGCTACGACCAACGCAAAGTCCTCCTCAAGCAAGCCGGAGCCTTAGCCCATGACGATACGATCGATGAAATGCAGCGACTCATTGATCTGCGTCGTCAACAGTCACGTCTAGAGATCACCGACTAACCCATGCATTTGCTAGACACTAACATTTTCACCGCTTTCCACAAAGGCAATCCAAAGATCACTGCTGCACTCAACGCGCTTGATGAACCCGAAATCGCTACTACGATCGTCAATCAAATCGAACTCATCCAAGGTCGAACGGACTTCCTATTGAAAGCTGAAAACGGCGATCGGTTGCTCTACGCCCAATCTCTACTGCGAGAGACAGAGTATCTCCTCGCAGAAATCCAAATCATTCCCTTCGATCAATCTGCCGCCGTCTACTTTGACCAACTCAAACAACAATCCTCACTCCGCAAATCCGGTAGACCCGATCTGTTAATCGCAAGCATCGCGCTAGCTAACCGCGCCACTCTCGTAACCCGAAATCTTAAAGACTTTAAAAATGTCCCTAATCTAAAACTTGTCAATTGGCTGGATTGAGAGAAGCTCCCCCAGCCCCCAATTCTGGGGGAGCATGAGTTAGAAACTTGGTAGCACGGTATGATAGATTCCGGCGGTTCGGTCCCCCCAGAATTGGGGCGGCGGTTCGTCAGAGTTTTGTGTTTGAGGGAGTGTGCGATCGTGCGTGAGTTACCGGAAGGTTGGGAACAGGTTCAGTTATTGGCGATCACAAATTTAATAACAAAAGGAACAACACCAACCTCAGTTGGTTTTAATTTTGAAAATCAAGGCACAAGATTTATCAAGATTGAAAACATAAAGGACGGAAGAGTCAATACGGCATCTATTCAGAATTTCATATCTGATGAATGTCATTTAGCTCTCTCTAGGTCGCAAATCAAGCCAAATGATATACTTTTTTCAATTGCTGGGACGATCGGTAAAACTGCCATCGTAAACGAGACCGATTGCCCTGCAAATACAAATCAAGCTATATCAATTATTCGTCCTGAATGTGGGTTATTAGAACCTCGATTTTTGAAATATCAACTTGAATCGGAAATCACCTTGGCTATGAGAGATAAGGCACGAGGTGGGGCAATGAATAATATATCGCTTGGTGATATTGGAAAACAACCAGTAGTTCTCCCACCCCTCAATGAACAAAAACGAATTGCCGATCGCCTGGATCAACTGCTCACGCGCATCGATCGAACCAAAGCGCACCTCGATCGCATTCCCCCGCTCCTCAAACGCTTCCGCCAATCCGTCCTAGCCGCCGCTACCTCAGGCAGACTCACGGAAGACTGGCGAGAAACCAATATTACTAGCGAAAATGATGATGAGATAGATAAAGTTTTATCCTCAAAAACTCTATCCAACTTTCATTTCGAGTTGCCAGAGATCCCAGAAATATGGATATGGAAGACGGCTATTCAATGTTGCGAACAAGTAGTTGATTGTCACAACAAGACCGCACCATATACAGCTCAAGGCATTAAATTGATTAGAACATCTAATATCCGCAATGGGAAAATAGACCTAGAAAATACTAGATTCATTGACCAGAAAACATATGAATTTTGGTCAAGAAGATGTCCACCCAAACCAGGAGATTTAATTTTTACACGAGAAGCTCCAATGGCAGAAGTTGGCATGATTCCTGACAATGAAATAATCTGTATGGGACAAAGAATGATGCTCCTTCGTTGCGACAATCTTAATTTATTAGGAAATTACTTGCTTATTGTACTTCAAACATCTTATATAGGAGCTTATTCAGACGAGGTTGCTGTTGGAACTGGAGTGAAACATTTGCGTGTACGAGACGTTGAAAATCTTCCTATTCCTATTCCACCGATCGAAGAACAACAGGAAATCGTCCGCCGCGTCGAAGCCCTCTTTGCAAAAGCCGATCGTATCGAAGCACAATACCAAAAAGCCCGTCAGCAAGTCGATCGGCTCACCCCCGCCCTCCTCGCCAAAGCCTTTCGCGGTGAACTCGTCCCACAAGATCCCAAGGATGAACCCGCTAGCGTGCTATTGGAACGGGTGAGGGAAGGGCGATTCTCGTTCCGAGAGGCTTCGCCAACGGGCGATCGACCTGCAAAGAAAGGGCGTATCAAAAAAGAAAAAATATCTAAGCTATAATCAAAACTATCGAATCGTCGGTACCTAAAGATGATCCAAGCCGTCCCAACTCGCATCCCTGAAGCCTCACCACCCCTCAAGACACTTCTAGCCTCAGAGCTGATCGGTCAATATGCGATCACCCTGGATGACGGATACACGGTCTACAATGAACTGTATCCCTTACTGAGCAACGGGTTTAGCGTCACCTTAGACTTTCAAGGTATCACTCATTTCGGCGCACCCTTTCTCAATGCCGCGATCGGAGGTCTTCTCGCGAGTTTTAGCGTCGATTTTCTCAGAGATAACCTAAAGACCATCAACCTTACATCTGCCGGACAAGGATTATTAGAGCGAGTCATCATTGACTCCAACGACTATTATTCTAATCCTTTAACCCGAGCAGCCGTCGATCGTGTCCTTCATGAGCAATCGATCGCAGAATAGATCCATGGCAAACTATCAACCGATCGTCCGAGCTAATGTTGTTGACATTCAAACCGATCGCCCCCAGAAAAGCGATCGGTTTTTAATTGATACCAATGCCTGGTACTGGCTAACCTACAGCCGTAGCGAAGACACCTTCCGTCCCGCCAAGACCTACCAAGTTAGACAATACCCCCGCTATATCAATAGGGCACTCAAAGAAATGAGTACGCTATTTTGGTCAGGATTATCGATGACAGAATTAACAACACTCATCGAACGCAGTGAATATGAAATTTTCTGTCAAATCAATCAGTTAGAACCCCACCTTTTTACATTGAAGGAGTATCGTCATGGTCATCCTTTAGAACGTGCTAATCAAGTGATTCCAAGAATTAATGTTTCGTGGGATTTTGTTAAGAATATCGGCCAGTGCCTAGATTCAGTCATCCAGCAAGAGACCGTTACCCAAACAATCGAAGATCTCAAAAATCAAGAAGTAGATGGATATGATGGCTTAATGGTCCATGCCGCAAAGACTGGAAACATCAGCCAAATTATTACTGATGATATCGACTTTATTACGGTTCCTGGAATCACTGTATTCACAGCTAATTACAACGCGGTATCAATTGCAAAATCACAAAATAAACTCATCGATCGTTCCCAATCGGGAAACAGTGGAAAAGCGCTTCAAAGACCACAGCGAAAGTGAACGAGTGAATCGATCTTAAGATTTTTCAGGGAGTTGAATGGGGAGTTGCAATTGAGCGGCGATCGTCTCCAAAGGCAACCGAAACGCCTCATTACCTTGTTTTAAAACAGGAGACAGCACATTTAAAACAGCCAAGAAATAAGCTTTCATGCGGATCAATTTCCGACGATAGGCCACATTCACTTCATTTTGAAGATCCTCTACATACACTTCTAAAAGTTCACGCCGAGCGATCGGCACTGTTTCCATTTGGCTATTGATTTGGGCCAGGGATTGGGCGATGCGGGCGTAGTCAATCGGAGCGTTGGATGCTGGGGTGTCGGTGGGCGGTGGGGTAGCGGCAGGGGTAGAAGACTCATTGGACTTTGGCGTGGCATTTTCGAGCGTGGCTTTGCCTTGGTCGGTGAGGTAGGCGCGCACGACGATGAAGTCTCGGGTTTCGTTGTCGTAGACGCGGGCGACTTTGAGGTAGCCGTCGTCGGCTAGGGTGTTGAGGTAGTAGCTGGTCATTTGCATCGAAGAACCGAGGGCCTTGACGATGTCGTCCCCCGTGATATTGCCTTCGTCAATCACCCGCAGGATTTTGATCTGTCTTTCGTTGAGTAATGCCATAATTCCAAATCCCTACCAAATCACACCGACGCCGATCGTACTGCAAGAACGCAGGATTGAATACATTTAAACCCATGGGTTACGACGCAGACCGAATCGCCCCCGCATTACAGTCCCGCAACCAGACTTTAATCGCCTGGGCGATCGGACCTTGACTGCTTTCGCGAGGGGCCGTGACTTTTTGGTTCAAGGGATCGGTACTGATCCGAGTGAAGCTTTGGGAGAGCTTCCAGCCTTGGCGGGTTTTGACCAGGAAAAGCCAATGGTATTGCTGCAATTCGCTGCTTTTTTTCTGGGACGTTTGCCGCTCTAGGGTGGTGATGAAAAGCTGGTGGAGGTTTGGGTCTGGTTTTTGGGGATTGCCGGGGAGTGGTAATGGTTCGATCGTCGGTTGACTCGCGATGATGACCTGACTCATTTCCGCAACGTCCGATCGTTTTCTATTCTTTAAAGCAGCGCGATTGGCATAGCTGGGAAGATCCCGCACCAGTAGATTAGCGAGGGGTTCGACTCGGGTGGGACAGCTTATGCGGGGCTGAATCGGAACGGGGGGCAAATCGCCAAAAAATAACACGGTTGAGCAGATTGAATTAACGCTAATGAATGCCGATCGTACCATAGTTTGAGATGACTCATTGATTGGGTTGAGATTACAACTTAATGTCTTGATGGCATTTTCTTAATGAACAGGCTTTGGTGTTCTTAATGTTATGTCGGTAGAGTAAGCGAAGTTTTAGGAACGGTTTAATGATTTTCTGACTTCATTACGGCCATCATTGCTGCACTCAAAATAAGACTGTCTTTCTTTGCTCTACATTATTTACAAGGGAATTCATAGGCCATGACGAATTTTTCACGGCGGCAAATTCTGGCGTTCTTTGGTGGCAGCGCAGTCACGACAGCGGTTGCTCCCCTCGTGAGTGGTGCCATTGGGAATGCGGTGTTTGGTGTGGATGGGGCGATCGCCGCAGAGCCACCCCTCGGCTTTACACCCATTCGTTTACCCCACGCCCTACCCATCTATCAAAATACGCCTAGCTACCTCGCGACAGGCATTCAACAGGGCAATATCCTGCCGCAGGTCAAAGCCTTTGAACAAATGCACCTGAATCAATACACCGTGATTGATGATCTGGTCGTGCCCCCTGAATTTGAGCGCTATGTCATCACCCGCTGGGGCGATCGCGTCTTCCCAAACCCCGATGAATACGTCGGCTACAACTGCGACTACACTGGATTTGTGCCGTTGAATGGCAACAAAAACGACGGCTACCTTTGGATCAATCACGAATACGTCGGCTATCCCATCTCCCGCCTCGCACCGGAAACCCCCACCGATATCACCGCTGAATTCGCAGAATCCGGTCCTACTGTCGTTCCTGGCTTTCCAACTGCAATGGGCCGATCGTTGATGGGTGAATTTTTATATAACCTCGGCGGCTCTATTATCAGAATGCAAAAACGCAACGATCGCTATACGATCGTTCGCGATGGCCTAAATCGCCGAATTCATGGATTGTCGGGCTTGGGCATTAATAAAAACCGTACGGACAGCTATAAAACCATCACGCAATGGGGCACCAAATCCTACCAAATCGGCGATCAAAACTATCTGATTGGCACCGGACCCGCAGCGGCCCAAGTCTTCCCCATCAGTAGCGATGGACTCGGCAACCAAATCATCGGCACCGCCTACAACTGTTCCGGCGGCAACACGCCTTGGAATACGATCATGTCTGCGGAAGAGAACTTCCAAGGTAGCTCCGTGTTCTTCGTTGGCGTCACAGAAGGCGTCAAGCCCGACGGCACCCAGACAGGCTACACCAGCGGCACCACAGGCGCAGAATTTGGACTGGTGGGTGAGAAGTACGGCTGGATGGTCGAAATCGATCCGACAAACCCCGGCCAACGATCGCGCAAACACACGGCCCTCGGTCGTTTCCGCCATGAAAACATCACCATCCGCGCTGAATCTGGCAAAAAGCTCGTGGCTTACATGGGAGACGATCGGCGCGGCGGTCACACCTGGAAATTTGTCAGTAACGGCACCGTCAGCGACCCCAAAAGCAAAGGGAATAGCCGCCTTTTTGAAGAGGGAACGCTTTACGTTGCCAAGTTAAATCCCGGCACCGATCCCCGCCGTCCAACCGAAGGCACGGGCGAATGGATTCCCCTGACGCTCAACACTGCGACCAATCCGATCGCCCCTAGCTTGATTGCTTCTACGGAAGTCCGAGCGATCGGTGTGGCTCAGCGCAACGGTCGTCTCCCGCTGCCCCGCCGAAACGGGATCGCAGGACAAACTGGCGACGGTGGCACCTTCAACTGTGAAATCCCCAACGAAAGCACCGCCCTGAAGGACTATCGCGGCAAAAAACTCTCCAACTTCTACAGCTCTCAAGGTGCGGTTCTTTGTGACGCATTCCTCGCCGCTAACCTCGTCGGTGGAACGCCCACAGCCCGCCCCGAAGACCTAGAAATCAATCCTCGCAATCCTCGGGAAGTCTTCATTGCCTACACCGATGGCGCACCGGGTGGAGATGGCTATCCGGATTCTCGGATCTTTGTCGTGGCCAAATACGATGGCGGCAATAACACCACGCAACAGTCCGGCGGGATTTATAAAATCATTGAAGACAGTTCAGACAGCACGGGACGCACCTTTAGATGGCAACGCATGGTCCAAGGCGGCGAAGCTGGATCTCGCGATGGCGCTGGATTTGCGAGCGTAGATAACCTCGCCTTCGATGGTAGTCGCAACCTCTGGGGCGTCACGGATATGTCCACCAGCACCCACAATGGTTTTGATATTGGCTCGAAGGGAAAACCTGCGGATATCAGCCATGCCACCACGGGAAATGTGGCCAGTTACACCGGAATTTTCGGAAATAATTGGATGTTCTACATTCCCTTAAATGGTCAGTACGCGGGACAGGTGATCCCCTTTGCCTACGGTCCCAACCGCTGCGAAATCACCGGGCCAACCTTTGTGGGCGATACCTTGATTGTGTCAGTTCAGCATCCCGGCGAAGACTGCCCCTACACGCCCCAAGCGACCTTGACCCGATCGTTGCCAATGCTGGCCTTAAATGGCTCCATTGTCTACCAAAACCGATCGGTCCTACGCGGCAGTAACTTCCCCAGCAATATCGAAGGCAGCGGAATCATTCCAAAACCAACGGTCATGGGCATTCGCCGCAAACAACCCAATGGTCGTTTTGTGTAGAGCGTTGGTCTCACCGCTCATCGATTAATCCTTGTCATATTACAGCAACGCCCGCAATCCCTGAGTCTTCTTGGGGGTTGCGGGCTTTCTAGTTTGAAATAGGGAGTTCAATGGTGAACGTTGTCCCCTGGCCAAGTTCTGACTCAACTTTCAAATGACCGCCATGCTTTTCCACAATGATTTGCTGTGCGATCGCCAAGCCAAGCCCTGTGCCTTTCCCTACAGCTTTCGTGGTGAATAGATGATCAAATATTTTTGCTTTTACGTCTTCGCTCATGCCGCAGGCATTGTCCGCAATGCTAATGCAGACTTGGTGATCGACTAAAGCGGTACTGATGGTAATGATTTGGGGCTGAATGCTTGAAAATGATTGGGGCTGTGCCATTTCATCAAAGATGTCGATCGCATTGGCTAAGAGGTTCATAAAGACCTGATTCAGTTGCCCAGGGAAGCATTCAATCAGGGGCAATTGACCATAGTTTTGAATCACCTTGATCTCAGGACGATGCTCATTGGCTTTGATGCGGTACTTCAAAATTAAGAGCGTACTATCGAGTCCTTCATGGAGATCGGCGCGGACCGTCCGATCGGTGTCAGCACGGGAGAAGGTGCGTAAACTGGTGCTAATGCCTTGAATGCGATCGGTGGCCCCGTTCATTGAAATGAGTAATTTGGGAAAATCTTCAGTTATAAATTCCAGATCGATCTCTTCTGTATGGTCTTGAATGGGAAGCGCAGGGTTGGGGTACTGTTTTTGGTAAAGGGCAATATGGGCGAGTAGATCTTGAGCGTAGTCCTGTGCATTCTTAACACTGCCATTGAGAAATCCGATCGGATTATTAATCTCATGGGCAACCCCCGCAACCAGGTTTCCGAGGGCTGACATTTTCTCAGACTGCACCACTTGCGCTTGACTGTTTTGAAGCTGGTGGAGGGCTGTTTCAAGTTGATAGGACTGCTGTTGCGCTTCATGGCGGGCAGCTTCGGCCCGATCGTAGAGTTCGATGTGAGAGATTTGCAGCGCAATTTGGTCCGCGAGGGTTTGAAAGATTTCGAGATCCGTCGGGGTTAAAATGGGGCGCTTTAGGGTGCCTTCAGTTTGATTGCCTAAGAACAAGAGGTAGCGATCGGTTGTTGGATTGCCGAAGGGCACGGTGATGAAATATTTTGCCTGTAGCGTTTCAGAAATTGATTCTACTAGGGTCGATCGGCTTTCCCCCGTGACGAGGATCGGAGCATTCTCTGAAATTGCAGCGTGAAACTCTGGCGTCTCGGAAGACTCCAACACCTGTGGATTTGAATAGCCCCAATGGGCGATCGGAAGACAGCGCTCTTTGACGAGTTTGAAAATTACCGTGCGATCGAAGCCCACCTTTTCGGACAGTGACTTAACCGTCAGATGACAAATCCGGGCAATATCGGAGGTTGAACTGATTTCAGTCGTGAGAAGCTGAAGGATTTTAAAGGTCTTTTCTTGGCGTTTGCGTTGACGTTGTTCATCAATGACAGCCGTTTCGAGACGTAAGACTTCCTGCGTCAACATCTCATTTTCTTGAGCGATCGTGTCTATGTCTCGAAGCGGCATTGATGAGGTCTCCTAAAATGGATTCGTTTCTTCTAACACCAGCAAGACCCCGGTTAAGGCATGACTTTGATTTTCACCATTGACAGGTGCCAATTCAGAAAAACAAAAAAAGCCCATCAGATCTCTGCTCGTCCCCAGTACGTCCTGCAATGATTCCACATCCGCTTCAGGCTCTCCAAATAAATACGATCCACGACCATCACAATTAAAATAAAAGTAAAGGGCTTGGTCCGGATCTCTGACCTTTTCGAGCAGTTGGTTTGCCATGTTTTGAGTTGATTTGAGGATGCGATCGGGATTCCGACGAACCACTTGAATCGCCGTTCCCGTCGGAATTGCAGCGGTCGTAACCACTGATCTTTGATCCACATCAATTCGCATGGGACACCGCAAAAGCGTATTTTCTGAATACCCTTGCTCCTCAAAGGGAATCCCAAAGGCGATGACATTGGTGAGTTGTTCTACGTCATGGATGCGATCTTTGCCGATCAGGGTTTCTAATACATCTAAGGCAGGTTGATGATCGATTTCATAGAGAACCGAGCCTTCCGAACGGGTGATGGTTTTAAATGAACCGAAGGGTTGCGCTCCATGACTGACGCCAATGTGATATTTAAATTCTCCCACCATCAAAAGTCCACTCACACCCTGCCTTGTCACCGTTCGATGACAAAATTGTTCGGTATAGCCCGCCTGATAGTTATTGCCTGCGCCGCCGCCCACAATATCAATTGCACCGCAGGTTTGGTTGATATCGTGAAATACCCTCGAAATATCAACCGTGAGCGGATCAGGAAACAGGAAGAGCAATCTTGTTTCCGTGGCATCTGGCGTCAAGTGGGCGACTTTTTTCCCGATCGCTTCTCCGATCGATTGAGACGCGTTCCCCTCTTCCAGCAATGGGTAAAAGCGCACGCTGTCTGACTGTAATCCCATGAGCGCGATCGAGTGACTGGCCTCATCGCAGCCCGCACTCGTAATCATCCCCAACCCTGAACATCCCGAAATCGGAACCGCTCCTAACACCGATCGAATTCCTTCTAAAAGTAAGGGGACATCATGCTCGATCGTTGTGAATAAGATCAATGCATCAGGCGTACAGCCGAGTTGAGATTGAATTTGCTGAGCGGCGAGTTTGCCACTTTCTAATGAATCACATTGCTGACAATAGGCGATCGCACGATTAAAAGACATGGGACTGAATGGGGTTTATAAGGTCAAAGTCAGTTGAGAGGGATTTTTAACAATGGTCTTAGTGTTCCCAGAGTTTATCTGCCATTAACTGCTGAGAATGATGATGACTGGACTCGAAGGCGATGCTTCAAGCGTTTCAAATTGTAGTGTCGAATACCAATAGTCCTTAGGTACATGAAATAAATACACAGTTTTGTAGAAAAAACACAAGATTGTCCGGATTCGATTGATCCGGTTGCGATTTTTTCGAGTAAGCTACATCGCAGCAGCTATCGACTAATACCGTGAGTAGGAGATACTTCAACCGTGACTGACTTCGCTACCAATCCCCGCAATTCCAGTTCCTGTAAGCTTTCTACGCTGATTTTGGCCTGTAGCCTACTGTCCATTGCGCCCGCCGCCCAAGCGATCGAACCCGCTAACCGTTTTGATCTTGCGCAGGCCAGCACAGGCAGCAGCTACACCACGGTCTTCGTCAATCCAAACACTGGAAATAATGCCGGGGATGGCAGTCAACAGGCTCCTTTCAAAACCTTGACCCATGCCCTCAGCGTTGCCCCTGCCAATAGCATCATTTCTCTCGCGCCGGGACTCTACAACAGTGCCAATGGCGAAACCTTCCCCCTCATGCTCAAGTCCGGTGTTACCGTCCAAGGCGAACCTGCCGATCGGGGCCAAAACGTCATCATTCAAGGCTCTGGTCAATATCTCAGCCGCACCTTCGCCAGACAGCAAATCACGGTATTGGGCAGCGATCGAGCGGGACTGCGCGGCGTCACGGTGAGCAATCCCGATTCTCAAGGTTATGGTCTGTGGATTGAATCCAGCAGCCCTGTGATTAGCGATAGCACGTTCACGCAAAATGGTCACGACGGTGTGTCGATCGTCGGTAACAGTGCCCCGATTTTAAAGAACAACTACTTCTACCAAAACGGTGCCAACGGCATCACGATTTACGGCACCTCCCGTCCCGAAATCCGCGATAGCATCTTTGAAAAAACCGGATTTGGTATTAATATTGCCCAAAATGCAGCTCCGCGTCTGATTGGCAACCGCATCACGCAGAACAAAGATGGCGTTATCGTTCAAGGCAATGCGGCTCCTGTGTTTCGTAGCAATGTGATCGATGGGAATGAGCGGGATGGTCTGGTGGCGATCGCCAATGCCCGCCCGGATCTTGGGACTCAGAGTGACCAAGGTAACAATACCTTTTTAAATAATGGCGCATTGGATATCAACGCGAAATCCAATTCCCAAGTCCTACCCGTCGCAGGCAATCAATACAGCAAAACCTCCGGTCGTCTCGATACCAATGCAGTCGAAACGATCGCCGCTCAGCCGATGATTGCACAACCCGTCGCTCAGCCTATTCCCCAGCCCGTCGCCCAGCCTGTCCAAACCGTTCGGTCTGCGCCGCCTGCGATTCAACCGTTGGCAACGCCTCCCGGAACGGGAATCGCTCCAGTCGTCCAGCCGACGATCGTTCAGGCTCCCGTGACGCCTGTGGTCAAGAGCGCTCCGCCTGTCCTCGCCGCAGTCCCAACCACCCCCGTTGCCTCAGCCCCTCAGGAACTAACCTTCCGTCGCCCCGATGTTGCCGCTGCACGATCGGTCATCCCTACATCCCAATCTCCGCTACCGAACAATCCCACCAATCCCATGCCCGTGGCAGGACTCCCCAGCGAACTCATCGTCCCGATCGCTGTTCAAGCGGGAGCCTCAGGCCGATCGCTCCCCGTCCCCAAGCCTGCCAAAATGAAGACAGCGGTTCCCACGACCATGACCTTCAATAATTTGGTCCTTCCAAATCAAACCAATCCCACCGTTCCGCAACCCAATTCAAACTTGCTGCCTGTCCCCGGATCGAATATTCCTGTCGGCAACGTCGGAGATTCCGTCTCGGTCTGGCGTCAACCCGGTCGTCGCACCGCAGCAGCCCAGCCCACCGAACGACCCGCTGGCCTCAAACATCGCGTGATCGTGGAAATGGCCGATGCAGGGGCGCTGAAGTCGATCGTTCCCGGAGCCTTTGCGGTCTTTTCGGGTGGCAGACAGGTGATGCAGGCGGGCGCGTTTGGCGATGCAGACAAGGCCAACCAACTGTTGCAAACCCTCACCAGTCAAGGCATTAGAGCGACAGCCGAGACATTCTAAGCCCTGGCTTCTCGTTAAGGTGAGTCTTAGATGTTTCTGAAGCGCTCTGTTCGGATACACTAGGACCACTCTAACGTACGGGAACTTTTAGGGCGATGTCCTCCTCTATTTTGAATAGTCTGCTCATCATTTTTCTACTGGTCATTCTAAACGGCCTGTTTGTCATGTCAGAGTTGGCGATCGTTTCATCCCGAAAGGTTCGCCTTCAGCAGTCGATTAATCAAGGGGATAAGGGCGCTAAAATTGCCCTAAAGCTAGCCAATGATCCCAATAATTTTTTGGCCGCCGCGCAGATTGGAATTACGTTAATTGCGATCGTCTCCGGGGCCTTTGGTGAAAAGACCTTTTCGGAATTGTATAAGCCTCTGATTGAGGGCATTCCAGCTTTAAGTCGTTATAGCGAAGGCATTGCTTTTGGTGCGGCGATTTTAACGATTACCTATTTGACCTTGATTTTGGGTGAACTCGTTCCAAAACGATTGGCTTTGAATGCGCCCGAGTCGATCGCCCGTGTCGTCGCGAGTCCAATGAACATTTTGGCGAAGGCAACGGCTCCAGTGGTCTATCTGCTGAGTCGATCGACCGATTTAGTTTTAAAATTCCTCGGTGTCCGCCCCTCGGATGAACCCCAAGTCACAGAAGAAGAAATCAAAGTCCTCATTGAACAAGGCACCGAAGCGGGCATGTTCGAGCAGGCGGAAGAAGACATTATGAAACGGGTGTTTCAATTGGGCGATCGGCGGGTCAGTGCGATTATGACGCCGCGTGTGGATATTATTTGGCTAGATCTCGAAGACTCCGATGAGGAAAATCGCCGCACCCTCAAAGAAGGCTCCCACTCTCGGTTTCCGGTGTGCAAAGACGGGCTGGATAATTTGCTTGGGGTGATGCAGGTGTATGAATTGCTGATGGAGACGATCGAGGGAGAAGCGTTGAACTTCAGTAAGTCGCTTCAGCCGCCTGTATTTATTCCTGAAAGCACCAAAGCATTGCGCGTTTTAGAATTGTTTAAACAAACCGGAAACCAAATTGCGTTTGTGGTGGATGAATATGGTGTGATTCAGGGAATGGTGACGTTAACCGATATTCTGCAAGCCCTAGTGGGAGATTTGCCGTCGGTGGATGAACTGGAGGAGCCGCAAGCGATTCGGCGGGAGGATGGGTCTTGGTTACTGGATGGAATGCTGCCTATTTATCAATTCAAAGAAATCATTGATCTCGAAGATAAAGATCTCCCTGGCGAACATCGCGGTACTTATCAAACCTTGGGTGGATTTGTGGTGATGTATTTAGGTCGCATTCCGACTTCGGCGGACCATTTCAATTGGGGAAATTTGCGTTTTGAAGTGATGGATATGGATGGAAATCGGGTCGATAAAGTATTGGTTGCTCCGACGACCAATCCAGAGCATAAGCCTGTTTCGTAAACTCTGGCGAACCGCCCCCTGACCCCCAATTCTGGGGGGACATGAGGGATTTTATCAACATTCAGAACCCCCAAAATTGGGGGCTGGGGGCCTGGTTCGTCAGGGTCTACATCAATCTCTATCGCACACTGCGCAATAGGAAATCTGATTGTCCGCAGCTTTTTTGCGATCGTCTCAGTACTTCGGCGCTACAAATTCCCGGTTTGCCATCTTTGGTGTGACAGACTAGCATTTCTTGTAGGAAGCGACCGGACCCGGAACAGGTCGGGGCAAAGCTAGTGGTGCTGTAGCCGGGATTGATTTTGACGAACTCCTGTTTGAATTGATCGGGGGTGACTCGGACGGGTTTGGTGGGTTTTTGGTACGCGCTGGGAATGCGAACAGTGTTTTTAAGAGTTTGGGCGAGTTCTTGGTATTTTACTTGGCTTAAGCCGGAGCAAGTGCCATGCTTTTCCCATTCGTGGGTGTAGAGTTTTTTGCTGGGATAGAGGTCGGGGAATTGTTGGATGATTTTGGGGTCAAAGGCTTCATTGGTGCAGTTTTGAGGATAGCCCCGATCGTACTGCGGCCATAGTCCATGCAAGACAAATCCCAATTGTCGTCCGGCACCACATTGCTGCGGGTCATTTCCGCCTTTGGATGCGCAATAGTCAGGCGACCAGGAGAGCGACAGGGCATAACTATCAAACTGCCCTGGAACATTGCGACCGGAGGCATTACTTGTGGGTTGGTCCGATTTGAGTTTGGGTTTGGGCTTGCGGGCTTCGGCCATTCCGGAGAATGAAACGGTTAAAATCAAAGCGGAGAGGAGGGCGGCTCTAAACATATCTAAAATTAATGGGGTTGGTAGGCTGGTTCTAGCATCACATCGGGATCTAGAGATTCCGGAATGGTACTCCATAAAATTGCGATCGGCTGTTTGTTCTCTAGTAAAACGCTATGATGAAAGCTATCACCAATGACGATCGCAGGAACTTCTGTCATGGTTTCCACCCCACCACCCAAACTCCAAGGCCCAACTGTAACCTGGGACATTCTCCCAGACACCTACCGTCTCCCCGATGACCCCGTGGAAAATATTCAACAACCTCGTCTTTCTGCCGGACTGCTCGATGCCTTAGGCAATAATGGTCGGGTTCCAGCCCGGAGCCTGATTGCCTCAAACTTCGCCCTCGTCGCCACGATCAATGGAAAAACGGTAGTCAAGGCTCCGGATTGGCTGTATGTGCCTGAGATGCATGAACGGGCACGATCGAATACCGCTATTCGTCGGAGCTATACCCCTTGGGCAGAGGGCGGAGCCGTGGCGATCGTGATGGAGTTTCTCTCAGAAGATGACAATGGTGAACAGTCCGATCGCCATATCCCGCCCTACGGTAAGCGCTACTTCTATGAGCAGATCCTCAAGGTTCCGACCTATGTGATTTTCGATCCGGCTGATGGAAACCTTGAAGTGCATCAGCTTCAGACCGATCGTTACCAACTGACACCGCCCAATGTAGAGGGTCGAGTTTGGATTCCAGAGTTGGACCTGTTTTTAGGCGTGTGGTCCGGTGAACGCGAAGGAACCCATGCCCATTGGCTACGTTGGTGGGACCTTCAGGGGAATTTACTGCTATGGGGTTCGGAACAAGCCGACTTAGAACGACTGCGAGCCGATCAAGAGCGCATCCGGGCGGAAGCTGAGACGGAACGGGCCAATCAAGCGGAACAGGAGCGCGATCGTCTGGCGGCGAAACTGCGAGAACTTGGACTGGATCTGAGCTAATCTGCCGATCGAAGGAGCCGATGAGATCGTACAATTGATCTCTATATTTTGCGGCGATCGTGTCATGACCTACATTCCTCTCCACCACAAATACCGTCCCCAGACCTTCGCGCAACTGGTGGGTCAAGAGGCGATCGCAACGACCCTCAGCAACGCCCTCACCCAAAACCGCATCGCCCCCGCCTATCTTTTCACAGGCGCAAGAGGCACGGGCAAAACCTCCAGCGCCCGGATCTTTGCGAAGTCCTTGAATTGCATTGGGGGCGATCGGCCCACGCCTCAACCCTGTGGGGTTTGTGAAGTTTGCAAGGAGATTACGCGGGGTGGGGCGTTGGATGTGATTGAGATTGATGCCGCGAGTAATACGGGGGTTGATAGCATTCGTGAGTTGATTGAACGATCGCAATTTGCCCCTGTGCGCTGTCGTTACAAAGTTTATATTATTGATGAATGTTTGACAGGTGATTCGTTGGTGATGACGGATGCAGGATTAATGCGCATCGATGATCCTGATCTACAAGGTAAAAAGGCACTGAGTTACAACGAGAACACTAGTCAGTGGGAATTTAAGCCAATCCTCCGATGGCTGGATCAAGGCGTTCGCCAGACAATGATTCTGAAAACGGGTTCCCGCGAAATTCGATGCACTGGGAATCATTTGATCAGGACAGAAACTGGATGGATTCCCGCCCGAAACGTAAAAGAAGGAATGAAAATCTTATCCCCTGTGCCTGTCAAAGAATTAGCTCTCGCTGGGAATCAATCTTCGCATACGACTAGAAACACTAATCTAAATGCTTGGGATACAAGTTTCGAGATTGTTGAATCGATCGGAACAAGCATTGCTGAAAATGTCTATGATATTGAAGTTGAAGACAATCACAACTTCGTTGCGAATGGGTTACTGGTTCATAATTGCCATATGTTAACGTCAGCCGCGTTTAATGCGTTGTTGAAGACATTGGAGGAACCACCCGATCGCGTGATCTTTGTCCTCGCCACCACCGACCCTCAGCGCGTTTTGCCCACGATTATCTCTCGCTGCCAACGGTTTGACTTTCGACGAATTCCGTTGGACTCATTAGTTCAGCATTTAGTCTATATTTCTAAACAAGAATCCATTGCGATCGTCCCTGAAGCCCTACATCTTGTCGGTCAAATTTCCCAAGGTGGATTACGCGATGCAGAAAGTTTACTCGATCAATTGAGTTTGTCAGCGGAAGAAGTATCCGTTGAAAAGGTCTGGGATCTCGTCGGAGCCGTTCCAGAGCGGGACTTGATGGGCTTAGTCGAGGCGATCGCCGCCGATGATGCCGAAGCAACGATCGATCTCACAAGAAAACTCATGGATCGCGGACGAGAGCCGTTGATCGTATTGCAGAACTTAGCGAGTTTTTATCGCGATCTCCTAATCGCCAAAACCGCTCCCCAGCGAAATGATCTAGCCGCTATCACTCCCCCCACTTGGGCCGCAATGACCGCATTTGTAAAAGCCGCCTCTCTCAGTTGGCTATTGCATGGACAACAGCACCTCCGATCGGCAGAACTCCAAATCAAAAACACCACGCAGCCCCGGCTCTGGCTAGAGATCACCCTCATGGGACTCCTCCCAAGCGCGATGGATTCCGATCGATCGGAATCCATCGCCGCCCCCTCCCGTGCCCCAGCCGCTGTAAGGGCCGCGCATCCCGCACCCCAGCCGCAGATATCATCTCAGCCATCGCCCGCGATCGCCGCTCCGATCGTCCCCGCCGCCGCTCCGATCGCCGCCGTCAGGGCCGCGCATCCCGCGCCCTCTTCTCCTCCTGCGCCCCCTGTGCCGACCATCCCAGACTCTCCACCCGAGCGCGATCTCCGCGCCCTCTGGCAAGAGATCCTCAGTAACATCGAAGAAATCCCCGCCCGCGCCATCCTCAACGCCAACTGCCACATCGCCGAACTCAACGGCAAAGAAATCAAAATCGGTGTCTTCCAAAAATCCAGCCTCGCGATCGTCAAAGCCCGATCGGCCCAGCTCGGAAAAGCCTGTGCCAAAACCCTAAAGGGCAGCGTCAAAGTCAGCCTCATCGTCACAGAAGGGAAGGGACCGGAGGGAAAAGCCCCTGAGGTGCAACCCATGAAGCTGGTTGCACCGCCCAAACCCACCGCGCCCATCCCCCCATCCCCCGTCACTCCTAAACCCGCCCCCCAAAGCTCACCCGTCGCCACCCTAGTCGCCGAAAACCCCGTCGCCGCCTACGAAGTCCCCAGCACAAAATCCTGGGAAATCGACGATCTCACCCGTGCTACCCGAAGTCTAGCGGATGCCTTCAATGGGAAAATTGTCAGTCTAGATGACGATATTGTGATTGAAGAACCGATCGAAGCCAGCAACGCCACGATCGACCTCATGCCCAACATCGCCGACATCATGGGAAGCGACGCTCTAGATAGCGTTGATGACGACGATGACAGCGATGACACGCCGTTTTAGCTCAAATACTCTTTAATGCTGATCAATAGATCTCCCTTGACCCCGTCATAGTCCTCAGCTTGACACCAAGGTCGCAGCGCCACGATCGTCCGCTCCCCTTGGGTCAAGCTCATCAGTTGACTCGTCGGTTTTGGAGTGGTTAAAACCTTGGGATGGTGTTCGACGATTTGTAATAGGCTCTGAATCGTCGATTTTAAAGGCCGATCGGCAATATCAACCTTAAGTTCAACCCGCCGAGTCCCCATCACGGTAAAGTTCTTCAGCGTTCCACTCACTAAATTATTGTTCGGCACAATGATGCGGGTGTTATCAGCGGTAACGATCGCCGTCGAAAACAACCCAATCCCGTCCACCGTCCCCGACACGCCCCCACCTTCAATCGAATCTCCCACTTCAAAAGGCCGAAAACTAATCAACATAATCCCCGCCGCCAAATGGGACAGACTACTCTGCAACGCCAACCCCACCGCCAACCCAGCGGCCCCGACGATCGCCACTAAGGTCGTCGTCTCAATGCCTACAATATTCAACGCTGCAATGCCACCCACCACCCAAATGACAATCCCGATCATCTGAAGCAAAAACTTCTGAAGCGTCGGCTCGATTTTGATCAACACTTGCCGACTGAGACTTTGCGCAAACTTTGCTACAAACCGCGTCACAATCAACAGCACGATCGCCAATAAGATTTTCGGGGCGAGGGCTGCACCGATGTCCATCAAGGGTTTGATCATTTCAGCATTCATAGCTCAATTCCTTCATACAAGTCAGCGATCGCGATCGTGATGTTGCAACTTTTAAGATGAATGGTATCAGATTCGTCGGTATGGACCGTCAGTAGCCATTGATTGGTCGCCATTTTTTGATGATGTTCGACGTAGTGTTTGGTTTGGTCTACGAGCACATAATCTTGGAAGTCCGGCATCGATCGGTATGCGACAAACTTCTCACCTCGATCGTAATCTTGAGTCGAAGTTGATAATACCTCAACGATCGCAACTGCATTCATAACGGTATCCGATCGCCCGGTTTGAAGTTCGATCGGTTTTTGGAGCACCATTACATCGGGATAGGTATAGATCTGAGCATCCGGGAGCCAAAGCCGCTGATCAGCATAGAAGACTCGGTAGGGTGCTTTACGAAGTGCTGTTTTAAGCGCAATGTAAAAATTCCCACCAATGTCATTATGATTTGGTTTTCCACCTGGCATGATCATCATCTCTCCATTGCGATACTCGTGACGATCGGTTGAGGCGACTTCGATCGTCAAATACTCCTCTGGGGTCAACTTTGTCGTCTTGGTGAGTTGTGCGACCATTATGAATTCTCCATTTGAATGGGTAGCCGATCGATCAGCTACCAAAAGCCCCAGAACTACACGGCAACAGCTTCTTTCTGTGACGCTAAGTATTGCTCATAAGCCGCAGTATCTCCATCAAATGACGCGATCGAAACTTGGCGATCGGGCATTTCGTTCAATGGAGAGTCGATCGGTGAATATTCACAGTAGCAAACGACAATTTCATCAAAATCACCCATGGGCAATTCTGGGGTGTAGGTTTCTACGCGGCTGACTTGCCAATCCCCGATGCGATAGTGGGTGGAGGCTTTTGGAAAGTTGGGGTCGATCGACGCATCTACTCGAACGAATTGTTTAGGACGATATCCGGGTTCTGGGGACGCTTTGCCGGAAGAGTCAAAATGCTCGCATAGGATTTTGGTGAATGATCCGGTATGGGAATACTTCCGCTCTTCCCAGCCGGGTTGACCTTTATCAGCTTTGAAGATAATCCACTTACGCATTACAGTTTCTCCTTATCGTAATAGGATGGCGGAAATTCAGTCTCTCCATCAAACACACAATCGACGGGCAAAATAGGATTCCCGGTCGGTTCAACATCAACCAAGGTCCATCCATTTCGTTCCTCCATCTCCTCACAAGCCTCAGGATTAGCCGCAGCATGACGTGAGACATCTTCATCCTCATCGTAGCGAGGTTTCGGCTTGATGCTCTCCTCGGGTTCCGACATACCTAAACTAGCTCCTGATCTCGACTGTCCTAGAATTTTAACCCAATCCAGTTCACCTGAACCATTTCAGCTCCCTCAGAAACTCCGTATTACCTTAAGCTGAAGAACTTTCGTGAATGACCTCTCTATGCAAACATCAGTCGTCCTTTGGGTTCTGGGATCGATCGACCTAATGCCTGAGCCGTGTCGATCCACTCTTGAATAATGACTTCTACGTTTTGGACAGCTTCTTGGTAGGTTTCACCATCTGCCATACAGCCGGGAAGTTCGGGGACTTCGACGATGAACGCCTCATCAACTTCATTCCAATAAATAATCAATTCGTATTTAATTTTCATTTAGGAGCTGTGTCGGAATTTGGTTTAGTTTACCACCCAAAACCTAGACCAGCGCTTTCCGAAACGGGTACACTACAAATCACAATCATCAGCATCAGACCTAAGGAGTATTAAAATTCCTACCGTATCCCAGCTAAAAACTTGCTTTGATCTCTGCCAACGACTAACGTTGATGTATCGATCGCTCTCGCTAGTGTGCTTCGATGAGAAGTCTAGAACGATCTTTATTTTGGCAGGGGACGAAACCGAAATCCTTATCTATCCCGATGGTCAATGGAGATTTCAAAAATGAAGCCCGAATTCGAAACCATGAGTCGCCGATCGCTCAAGACTTACCTTCTTGGACACCGCACGGATCCAGAGGTGATCAGCGCCTACATTCAGCGGATTGTCCATGAACCCAATTGGGTGATTTGCTCCGCCTTGGATTCCCCGGAGGACTTGGACAACTATCCAGAATTTTTAGAAAAAGTGGAACGAGATCTCTAAACAGCGTAAAAATGTCCCAGCCCCAATCCCTCGAAGACCTGTCCAACCAACTCGATAGCACCAGCGTCACCGATCGTAAACTCGCCCTAGCAGCCCTGCGGGATGTCGAACCCAGTCTTGCCTTTCCCCTGATTCAAAAGGTGTTGAAGGATCCGAACCAGCAAGTCCGATCGATGGCGATCTTCGTCCTGGGATTGAAACCGACGCCGGAAGCTCTGCCGATTTTGGTCGAGATTTTGCAGACGGAGGCCGACTATGGGGTGCGGGCAGATGCGGCTGGGGCGTTGGGCTATCTTGAAGATGTCGGAGCCTTTGAACCGTTGGTGCAGGCATTTGAAACCGATCGGGACTGGCTCGTGCGCTTCAGTGCCGCCGTGTCCCTGGGAAACCTTAAAGACCCGCGCGCCAAGGCAACCCTACTTAAAGCCTTGAAAAGTCCCGAAGTCGTGATTCAGCAGGCCGCGATCGCCGCCCTAGGGGAAATCAAAGCGATCGACACCGTGGAAGCCATTTTAGGCTTTGTGCAATCTGACGACTGGCTCGTGCGACAGCGATTGGCAGAAGCCTTGGGGAACTTGCCCACCGAAAAAAGCGCCTCCGCCCTCCGCTACCTCGCCAAAGACCCTCACCCCAACGTTGCCGAAGCCGCTGCGATTTCCCTGCAGCGGCTTGCAGCAGAACCTACGGTTTAGTTTTGGCAGCTTTGTCTGGCGTTTTCTCGGGTTTCTGACTTGAACCTTTAGCGGGACGGGTCAGGTCAATCCGTTGCTGAACTGTTCCTAAACATTGACCCATAAAGCCTTCTTTGGGATCTCGATCGCGTTCCCATCGTCTCCCCTCGCCTCTTCTAGAACCCTCCCTCCATCTTCTCTCTCTCCACCCAGAAGAATTGTTAGGGTCTGACTTTTCTTGCGACTCATGGCCTTTTGACTCACGGCCTTCTGACGACTCTTGCCGTGCCACAAATCCCTGGGCCGTTCCTTTCTTTTTACCCGATCGGCCTCGATTGACCTTTGATCCTTCTTGGTTGTTGAGCAAAACAACGCTCACTTGAAACCGACTTTCCTTCATCATCACTTCTCGATCGCCGATCGGATAGGGTTCCGTTTTCCAGTTCAGTTGCTGATGGGCGGAAGTTGCTGCTGGCAGCTCGATCGGCTCATAGTAATAGCGTTCGATCTCGGGCGCATAGATACAAAGCCAAGGTGCCAGATCCGTTGGAATATCCTTAGCCGTTCCCTCAAACGTCACCATCAGCGGCACGATCGAATTATGTTTGGGGGTATTGATCGTAATTTTGGCGGGATACATCAATTCACTTCCAGCCTCGATCGCAGGTTTGACCTTAGGGACCGCATCGATCGCATTGGGTAAGAATTCCACAACCGTCCAGATGCCTCCTCCGATCGATATCAGGATCAATGCCCACCACTTTCGTCTTAGACGTGAAATGCTAAATTTCAGACGATCGGGCTTATCTGCGCTCTTAGGCGGTTTTAAATTTGTACTCATGAGTAGATGGATGAAAACAATATAGAGACTTTTTTTTCGTCCCACATTAAATCATGGCACAGCTTATTTCTTGGAAATATGAATTAATTCTTTGAAAATCATCCGAATATAGTGAAAAGATTGGAACCCCTAAAACAAAAAAAGGGGACGATCGTCCCCTAGTCAGTTGATATGAATTGGCCACCGAATCAACAGGTTAGCCTGACTTTAACTAGCCCGCTCTGAGAGGACGAATCCAGCCTCGAAGGAAGTAGTAAAGGGAGGTCAACGCCTCGTTCAGCACCTTCGTACTCAGTTGCAGCGCATCCACACTCGGCATCAGGTCTGACACCATGAAATTGCGCTCGATTAGGTCTCTGCCCTTGGTTCGCGTCTCTAGCGATCCCTTCGGCGGAATCGTATAGAAATTAGTCGGACGGGAAATGACCGTCACGGCTTGACCATTGGGATCCAGTTCCTTGCCAAAGGTCAACGCGGTCCGGCTCGCCTCAATGGCAGAAGTCACCACCATGATTTGGTTGCCGTAGCGGATATTTTTGGCTTCCAAGAGCTTCCGAACATTGGTCGCAGACTCAATCACCGATCGGCTTTCATGGTCATAGAGCATCGCATTCCCAGGAAGCCCAAGCTGGTTTTGAAGGAGTTTTCCAATATCTGCCGCTTCAGACACATCCTCTTTCTTCTCGTCCTTTTTCTCCATTCGCTCGGGTCTCTTGCCCGCACTGATCACCAAAATTGGATTATTTCCCGCTTCATTTCTGAAGGTTTGAGCGGCTCCAATGATCCGATCGCCCCGCTCCGTCAATTGAATTGGCAAATTCGCTAGCAGATCAAAACTCCCTGGTGTAATCGGCTCAGGGGGCGGCAAAATCCCATTCCGTTCGACCTTCTTATCTTGAGGAGCCGCTTCAGCCCTGGGACTGAGCTTCAGTCGAGTCGTGTTTTGACCTAGCAGAACGATGACCCGCTGGGCACCACCCGGAAGGGCAGGCGCATTCGTCCGCATGATTTGCACCGCTTCCATCTCCGTACGCTGGGCTAGGAAATTTGCGACCAGCGGCAAACTGAAAATGAGCAGTGCGCCCACCGCCGCCCGCAGCAAGATCTTATTGGTCTTGCCACCATTTTCCACATCCCGCCAAATGACGCATAGAACGACGAGCAGCAGTCCAAAGGGATTCAAAATGACAGAAATAATCTGCCACACATCGCCCAAAAGTCCCG